>CAZPCU010000319.1:0-3075 GCA_964585075.1 uncultured Rhodobacterales bacterium | reverse complement strand
GGGTGCATTTCTTCATCACGCCGGCGGCCGGGTCCATCTCGCGGGCGCCGTAGGGGCAGGCCCAGGCGCAGAGGCCGCAGCCGATGCAGGCGTCCTCGTTCACCAGCACGATCCCGTCCTCGGCGCGCTTGTAGGAGGCGCCCGTCGGGCAGACGGTGACGCAGGGCGCGTCCTCGCAATGGAGGCAGGACTTCGGGACATGGACGAGTTGCGCCGCGCCGTCCCCGGGCGTGACCTCGTAGGAGTGTACGCGGTTGAGGAAGGTGCCCGAGGGATCGGCGCCGTAGGGCTCCTGGTCGGAAAGCGGCGCGCCGTAGGCTTGCGTGTTCCATCCCTTGCAGGCCACGACGCAGGCGTGACAGCCCACGCAGGTGTCGAGGTCGATCACGAGGCCGAGCTTGCGGTCCGTGGTGCGCGGCAGATCGGTCATTCCTGCCTCCCTTGCGAGCCAGGCGGCCTGCAAGCCGTCTGGCGAACTCCTTCCAGGAAATCGGCGCCCATCCTCAGACCTTCCATCTCAGCTCTGCGGGCGCCGTGGGCACGGGAGAGGCGAGCGGGTCGAAGACCGGCAGCGCCTCTTCCGGCGGTTTCGATTTCTCGATCCTGACGCGCAGGTCGAACCACGCGGCCTGCCCCGTCACGGGATCGGAGTTGGCCCAGCGCAGACCGTCGCCCCGCTCGGGCAGCAGTTCGTGGATCAGGTGGTTGAGCAGGAAGCCCTTCCTGGCCTCCGGCGCGTCGCGGTCGAGCGCCCAGGCGCCCTTGCGCTTGCCGATGGCGTTCCAGGTCCAGACCGTGTTCCGGTTGAGCGCGGCCATGGGCGCAACGGGCACCGTGATCTCGCCGTGGGGCGAGGTGAGCCGCGCCCAGTCGCCCGCCTCGAGCCCGTGTTTCGCCATGAGGTCGGGATGCATGTAGAGCGGGTTCACCCCGTGGATCTGCCTGAGCCAGGCGTTCTGCGAGCCCCAGGAATGATACATCGCCATGGGCCTCTGGGTAAGCGCGTGGACGGGGTATTCCACCGGATCGACATGCCCGTCCGCGAAGGGCGGATACCAGAGAGGCAGGGGATCGAGCGTGGCCTTGATCCGCTCGCGCAGGTGTTCGGGCGGCTGACGGTCTCCCGCACCCTCGGCGGCGAGCTGGAAGCGGCGCAGCGGCTCGGCGTAGAGCTGGAAGAGATAGGGCTGCGGCGCGTCGTAGAATCCCATGGACACGGCCCAGTCCTGGTAGGCCCGGTTCCAGGGTCTCATGTAGCGCGCGGCCTCGGGCACCTCGGCCAGGAAGAACCCGCCATTGGCGATGTAGCTTTCGAGCTGCGCGGCGTTGGGTGCGCCGCGCCCATGCGAGGGGCCGTGCGCGCCCGTCCGCCAGCCCGCCAGAGGCCCGACGCCCGGCCGGCGCTCGTGGTTCACCATGTAGTCCGCGTAGTCCGCGTATTTCGGCGCGCCGTCCTCGGCGACGAAGCCGGGCAGCCCGAGCCGCGCGCCGAGATCGAGCAGCACGGACTGGAAGCCGCGCACGTCGCGGTCGGGCTCCACCACGGGCCAGCGGATCGCGTCCGCCGCGGCGTCCGCCTCCGAGATCGGGCGGTCGAGAAGCGAGATACAGTCGTGTCTCTCCAGATAGGTGGTGTCGGGCAGGATCAGGTCCGCATAGGCCACCATCTCGGACGAATAGGCATCGGAATAGATGATGCGCGGGATCACGTAGTCGCCCGCCTCGTCGGTGTCGGTCAGCATCTCGATGACGCCGCGCGTGTTCATCGACGAGTTCCACGCCATGTTCGCCATGTAGAGGAAGAGCGTGTCGATCCGGTACGGGTCGCCGGCATGGGCGTTCGAGATCACCATGTGCATCAGGCCGTGCGCCGAGAGCGGATTCTCCCAGGTGAAGGCCTTGTCGATGCGCGCAGGGCGGCCCTCGTCGTCGAGGCAGAGATCCTCCGGCCCGAGCGGGAAGCCCAGATGCGGGCCGGCGAGCGGCGCTTCGGGGGCGCAGCGGGCATGCGGGCGCGGATGCGCCTCGGGCGGTTTCGGGTAGGGCGGCTTGAAGCGGAAGCCGCCCGGCCGCTCGACGGTGCCGAGAAGGATCTGCAGCAGGTGAAGCGCGCGGGCCGTCTGGAAGCCGTTGGAATGGGCCGAGATCCCGCGCATGGCGTGAAAGCTCACGGGCCGCGCGATGACCGTCTCGTGGGTCTCGCCGCGGAAGTCGGTCCACTCCTGCGCGACCTCGAAGGACTCCTCGAAGGCCACGCGGGCGAGTTCCGCGGCGATCGCGCGGATGCGCTCCGCCGGCACGCCGCAGCGCCCGGCCACGGCCTCGGGCGCGTGGGCCGGGTCCAGGTAGCGCTCTGCGATGAGATGCATGACCGGCCTGTGCGTCACCCCCCCATCGTGCCACGTGCCGGCGAGGTCGGGGCGGACGCCCGGCGCGTCGAAGGGCGCGGGCTTGCCGGTGCCCCGGTCGATCACCAGCGGCCGGCCCGCCTCGTCGCGCAGGAAAAGCCCGTGCTCGGGCGAGGTCGCGTCCCCGTTCACGAGGACGGGCGCGTTCGTCCAGCGCGCGAGATAGTCGAGATCGATCCGGCCTGCGCGCAGAAGCTCATGCACGAGGGCGAGGATGAAAAGCCCGTCGGTGCCGGGCGTGATGCCGACCCAGTCGTCCGCCACCGCGTTGTAACCCGTGCGGATGGGGTTCACGCCGATCACCCGGGCGCCCCGCGCCTTGATCTCGCCGATGCCCATCTTGATGGGGTTGGAGTCGTGGTCCTCGGCCACGCCGAAGATCATGAAGAGCTTCGTGTGCGCCCAGTCCGGCTGGCCGAACTCCCAGAACGCGCCGCCCATGGTGTAGATGCCCGCGGCCGCCATGTTGACGGAGCAGAAGCCGCCATGGGCGGCGTAATTGGGCGTGCCGAACTGCTGCGCCCAGAAGCTGGTGAGCGATTGCGACTGGTCGCGGCCGGTGAAGAAGGCGAGCTTCTGGGGCGCGGTCTGCCTGAGCGGCTTCATCCAGGAGACGGCGGTCTCCAGCGCCTCCTCCCAGCTGATCTCCTCGAACTCGCCCGAGCCC
>CAZPCU010000318.1:2866-3076 GCA_964585075.1 uncultured Rhodobacterales bacterium | reverse complement strand
CACCCCTGCAGGCAGACCGCCTGCGCCTGCGGATCGGCCAGCCCGATGTCCTCCACCGCCATGCGCGTGATCCGCCGCGCGAGGTAGCGCGGATCCTCGCCGCCCTCGAGCATCCGCGCGAGCCAGTAGAGCGCCGCGTCCGGATCGGACCCGCGCACCGACTTGTGCAGGGCCGAGATCAGGTTGTAATGTGCCTCGCCCGACTTGTCG
>CAZPCU010000318.1:0-2856 GCA_964585075.1 uncultured Rhodobacterales bacterium | reverse complement strand
CGCCGCGCGAGCCGCTCGGCGAGCGCCCGGGCGTCGAGCCTGGCGCCGACCTCCCAGGCCATCACCTGCTCGACGAGGTTGAGCGCGGCGCGCCCGTCGCCGTCGGCCATCTCGAGCAGCGTCTCGCGCGCCGGCCCGTCGAGCGGCAGCGCGCGGCCGAGCGCGGTTTCCGCGCGCTGCACGAGCCGCTCAAGATCGGCGAGGGAGAGGCGCTCGAGGACGAGCACCTGCGCGCGCGACAGAAGCGCGGCGTTGAGCTCGAAGCTCGGGTTCTCGGTCGTCGCGCCGACGAGGAGGATGGTGCCGTCCTCCATGTGCGGCAGGAAGCTGTCCTGCTGCGCCTTGTTGAAGCGGTGGATCTCGTCCACGAAAAGCAGCGTGCCGCGCCCCGTCCGCCGCCGCGCCTTGGCGGCCTCGAAGACCTTGCGGAGCTCCGCCACCCCGGTGAAGATCGCGCTGATCTGCACGAATTCGAGGTCCGTCTCGGCCGCGAGCAGCCGCGCGATCGTCGTCTTGCCGACGCCGGGCGGCCCCCAGAAGACGAGGGACGAGAGGCTGCCGGCCTTCAGCATCGCGCCGAGCGGGCCTTCCGGGCCCAGCACCTGCTCCTGGCCGATGACCTCCGAGAGGCGCGCGGGGCGAAGCCGGTCGGCGAGCGGGCGGCCCGCCGCGCCCTCCGCGCCCGTGCCGGGCTCTGTGTCGAAGAGATCCGGCACGTCCGTCAGACCCGGTAGCGGAGCGCCACGCGGCGCTCGCCCCTCTGGACGATCACCTCCACCCACCCCACGGCGCGGCGGAGAAGGCGGGCGGCCTCGCCGCTCGTGCGCGGCTCGCGCCCGTTCACGCGGAGGATGACGTCGCCCTTGCGCAGGCCGAGGCGCGCGCCGTGGCGCCCGGGATCGGCCACCGCGACGCCGCCCGCCCGCAAGGGCAAGCCCATCTCCGCGATGACGGCCGGGTTCACGTTCACGAGCGTGAGCCCGGGCAGGGCCGCGCCCGCCCCGAGGCGCACGGGATCGCGCGGGGGGCGGTCGGGGGGCGGAGAAAGCGCCACCGTGACCTCGCTTTCCCGCCCGTCCCGGAGGCGCGTCACCGCCACCTCGCGCCCGGGCCCGGCCACGGAGAGGCGGTAGCGCAGCCCCGCCGCGCCGTTCACCTCGCCCCCGTCGATGGCGAGGATCACGTCGCCGGGCGCGACGCCCGCCCGCGCGAAGGGGCTTTCGGGATGGAGTTCGGCCACGAGAAGCCCGCGCGGCACCTCGAGGCCCAGCGCCTCCGCGAGGTCCGCCTCCACCGGCTGGCCGCGCAGCCCCGCCCAGGGCCGCGCGAAGCGTTCGCGCCCGGCCTCGGCCTGGCCGAGGAAGGCCGCCACCAGCGGCGCGGGAATCGCGAAACCGATCCCGTTCGAGCCGCCCGAGCGGGTGAGGATCGACGTGTTGATCCCGACGAGGCGGCCCTTCATGTCCACCAGCGCCCCGCCGGAGTTCCCCGGGTTGATGGGCGCGTCGGTCTGGATGAAGTAGCCGCGGGCGTTACCGTTGGCCGTGCCCGAGCGCGCGAGGCCCGAGACGATCCCGCTCGAGACCGTCTGGCCCAGGCCGAACGGGTTGCCGATGGCCAGGACGAGTTCGCCCACCTCGAGCGTCTCGCCCGCGCGGATCTCGAGATGCGGCAACTCCTCGGCGTCCTCGAGCTTCAGCACGGCGAGGTCGGCCTCGGCGTCGGCGAGAACCACCCGGGCGGAGTATTCCCGGCGGTCGTTCAGCACCACGCGGATATCGGTGGCCTGCCCCACGACATGGTGATTGGAGACGACGTAGCCGTCCGGCGACAGGATCACGCCCGAGCCGAGCGAGTTCTGCATCCGAGGCCGCGCCGGCGCGAACTCGCGGAAGAAGTCGCGGAAGAAGGGATCGTCGGCGAAGAGCGAGCGCCGCTCGGCCACGAGCCGGCGCGCGTAGATGTTGACGACCGCGGGCGCGGCCTCCCGCACGACGGGGGCGAAGCTGAGCGTGATCTCGGATTGCGAGGCGGGCACCCGCGTCTCGGCCCAGGCGGGCGGCGCGAGAAGCGCGAGTGCGAGCAGCGCGGCGCGGATCATCGGCAGTGGCATCACCGCAGGGATATGCGCGCGCCGCGCGGGCGATGCAAGCGGCCCCGCCGTCGCGGCGGGGCCGGGCGCCGTTCCCGGGATTATTCCTCCGCGGCCTCTTCCTCGGCGAGGCGGGCGCGGTCGGCCGCACCCTTCGCGTCGGGGTCGCGGTCCACCAGTTCGACGATCGCCATGGGCGCCATGTCGCCGTAGCGGAAGCCGGCCTTCAGCACCCTCACATAGCCGCCCTGGCGCTCCTGGTAGCGCGGGCCGAGCACGTCGAAGAGCTTGGCCACATGGGCGTCCTGCTTGAGGCGGGCGGCGGCCTGCCGGCGGGCATGAATGTCGCCGCGCTTGGCGAGCGTGATGAGCTTGTCGGCCACCCGCTTCAGCTCCTTGGCCTTGGGCAGCGTGGTCTTGATCTGTTCGTGCTCGATGAGCGAGCCCGCCATGTTGGCCCAGAGCGCCTTTCGGTGCTCGTGGGTGCGGTTCAGGCGGCGGTAGCCTTTCGCGTGACGCATCTGTCTTACTCCTTTGTGCCCCTTGGGGGCCGTTTTGCTTTGTCCGGCCGCCGATGCGTGTCAGCGGCTCACCTTGGGGCGGATGCCCGGATGGCGAGCGGGATCACGCACCCGGCCACGAGGCGGGGTGCGCGGCTCCTCGCAGCTTAAAACGAATCCTCGAACTTCTTGGCGAGCTCCTCGATGTTGTCGGGCGGCCAGTCCTCGACGTCCATGCCGAGATGCAGCCCCATCCCCGAGAGC
>CAZPCU010000317.1:0-3099 GCA_964585075.1 uncultured Rhodobacterales bacterium | reverse complement strand
CGGCCGACCACCAGATCACGTCGTCCTTGATCTCGTCCAGCTTGGCGAGGGCGCGGTCCTGACCCTCGGGCGTGGCGAGAACGTCGTAGATCTCGTCCTTGGCGACACCGTCGCAGTAGAGCGCCCATTCCATGTTGTTGATCGGACGACGCTCGAGGCTGCGCTTGCCCGGATAGGTCTCGAGATCCCAGACGTCGCAGACGCTGTCGGGCGCGTCCACGCCCTCGGGCACCATGTCGGTGCGGTAGCCGAAGGTCGTCGAGTAGACGATCTGCGGGATGTAGCAGTCGCTCACGATCAGGTCGCCGAAGTCGTCGGAGGCGTCGGTGCCGTCGGGTGCGGGCTTGAGGATCTCGTCGTGATCGACCTCCATCGCGAGGCCCTCGTCGCAGAGCCGGATCGCGTCGGCGGCCACCACGTCCACGAGGTCCCAGGTGATGTTGCCCGCCTCGGCCATGGCGCGCAGCTTCGCGACCGCCTCGTTCGAGCTCTCGTCCCAGGTGGCCGAGACGTCGGGATGCATCTCGAGATAGGGCTCGACATAGGCCTTCTGCTGCGAGTTCTGGTAGGCGCCGCCCCAGGAGACCAGCGTCATGCTGTCCGTCATCGGCTCGCCGGCGACGGGGCTCTCCATGTCCTGCGCGACGACGGCGCCGGCAGCGACGGTCAGCGCCGTCGAGGCCAGAAGGGTCTTGGCAAGTCTCATTCCATTTCTCCCTTGTCACGCCCGTCTTGAGCGATCGGGGCCGGAGTCACGGGCGGAACGGCCCGGCCCTTGGTGCGTGCGCGCCCCGGACGGGACACGACAGCGAAGCCGCGCCGCAGGGCGCGGGCTTCGGAAAGGCGGAGGCGCGGATCAGGCGTCCAGCGCACGGCAATCCTCTGGCAGCCACCCGATCTCGATCTTCTCGCCGGGCTTGAGCCGGCGCTGGTCGGGGGCGTTCCGGGTCTTGATGATGAAATCGTCCTTCCCCGCCACCCTCAGGCGCGTGCGGAAGATGTCGCCCATGTAGATGAACTCCAGGACTTCCGCGGGCAGGGTATGCGCGTCGGGCTTGAGGCGGTTCTTGTCGATCTCCACGCGCTCGGGCCGGATCGAGACGAGCGTGCGCTCGCCGGGCTGGCTCACGTTCACGGGCTTCGCGTCGATCAGCTCCCCGTCGTCGAGCTCCACGACGGCGTAACCCTGCCGGAGCTCCTTGATCGTGCCGAGCAGCGTGTTGTTCTCGCCGATGAACTGCGCCACGAAGCTGTTCTCCGGGCTCTCGTAGAGCACGTCCGGCGCGGCGAGCTGCTGGATCTTGCCGTCGTTGAACACGGCGACGCGATCCGACATCGTCAGCGCCTCTGTCTGGTCGTGGGTCACGTAGACCACCGTGATGCCGAGCTCGTGCGCGAGGTTGGTGATCTCGAACTGCAGCGTCTCGCGCAACTGCTTGTCGAGCGCGCCGAGCGGCTCGTCCATCAGCACCAGCTCGGGCTCGAAGACCAGCGCGCGGGCCAGCGCGATGCGCTGCTGCTGACCGCCCGATAGCTGCGCGGGACGCCGGCCGCCGAAGTCGCCCATCTGCACCCTGTCGAGCGCGCGCTTGATCTTCTCTTCGCGCTCGGACTTGGAGATGTTCCGCACTTCCAGCGGGAACGAAAGGTTCTCGGCCACCGTCATGTGCGGGAAAAGGGCGTAGTTCTGGAACACCATCCCGATGCCGCGCTTGTGCGGCGGGATGTTGTTGATCGGCTTGCCGCCCAGCTTGATCTCGCCGTGGGTGGCGGTCTCGAAGCCCGCCAGCATCATCAGGCAGGTCGTCTTGCCCGAGCCGGACGGGCCCAGCATGGTCAGGAACTCGCCTTTCGGCATGCTGAGGTTGAGGTCTTTTACGACGAGCGTCTCGCCGTCATAGCTCTTCTGCACGCGCTCGAACGCGACGAACGCTTCGTCGTTCTGCGTTTCGGCCAAGTCTGGCTCCCCGTTGTTACCCTCGCAGGTTCACCCTGCCTTGTTGGGTGAGATTAAAACCGCGTCACTGGACAAGATTCAACCTTAGCCTCGCCATTTCCCAAGCCAACCCGCGAAATGCGGGCGGATCGGCTTATTTTTCGGCGCAGGCCAGCCGATCTGGCCACCGCGCACCGCGGGAATACCGCATCAGCCGAGAACCTCGGCCACCGCCTCGGCTGTCTTTCCGGCGATCTCGTCGGCCTCTGGCCGCGTCAGGCAGAAGGGCGGCGCGAAGCCCAGGATGTCCCCCTGCGGCATGGCCCGGGCGATCACGCCGCGGGAGAGAAGCGCCGCGGCCACCGACGCCCCCACCTTGCGGGCGGGCTCGAAGAACGTCCGCGTGTCGCGGTCCTCGACGAGCTCCACCGCCGCGAGCATTCCCTCGCCGCGCACCTCTCCGACATTGGGATGAGCCGCGAGCGCGTCGCGAAGCGCGGCGTTGAAGTAGGCGCCCGTCTCCCGCGCGGCGGTCACGAGATGGAGCCTGTCGAGCAGCTCGAGATTCGCCACGCCGGCCGCCGCGCCCACCGGGTGGGCCGAGTAGGTCCAGCCATGCCCGATGGGGCCCATCGCGTCGGTGCCCTCTTCCAGCACCTTCCAGACCTTCTCGGAGACGATAGACCCCGAGAGCGGCGCATAGGCCGACGTCAGGCCCTTGGCAATGGTGATGAGATCCGGCCGCAGCCCGTAATGCTCGGACCCGAACATCGTCCCGAGCCGCCCGAACCCCGTGACAACCTCGTCGGCCACGAGCAGGATGTCGTGCTTCTCGAGTATGGGCTGGATCGCCTCCCAGTAGCCTTCGGGCGGGGGCACGATGCCGCCCGTCCCCAGCACGGGTTCCGCCCAGAAGGCGGCGATGGTGTCGGCGCCCTCGCGCGCGATCAGCGCCTCCAGCTCCGCGGCGCAGTGCGCGACGAACTCCGCCTCGCTCATCGAGACGTCGCCGCGGCGGAAATAGTAGGGCGCCTCGGTGTGCAGCACCTGCACCAGCGGCAGGTCGAAGGCCTTGTGGAAGAGCTCCAGCCCCGTGAGCGAGCCGGTCATCAGCCCCGAGCCGTGATAGCCGCGCCAGCGCGAGATGATCTTCTTCTTCTCGG
>CAZPCU010000316.1:0-3107 GCA_964585075.1 uncultured Rhodobacterales bacterium | reverse complement strand
GGCACGGTCAATGTCCGGCTGAGGCCGGGATGCGAAGCCCGCGGATGGAGGCGCACAAGCACGCATGACGTCCAGGCGCCGGGTTCGGCCGACTCCACGGGTTCGATGAGCCGGGTTTCGATCTCGTACTCGCCGGCCGGCAGGGTCTCGTCGAAGCTCGGCAACTGGAAGGGCCGAAGGAAAACGGCCGTCGTCTTGATGGAAGAGGTCAATGCGGGTCCTCCCGAGGATGGCGACGCTCGACGCCCCGGCGCACGGGGGAGACGGAATTCGTCACGTGAAGCGAAAGAGTGCCGGTTGCGGGGATTGCAGCCGCATTCGGGCGGCGGCCCGGGGCCGGCAGAGAATGCGCGCATGCCGGGCGCGCGCCCTGTCCCATATATGGGAACGCGACGGATCAGTTGCGACCCTCGCCTGTCGCATACCTGGTTTCCGCTGCGCTGCCCTCGTCCAGACCTCGAACCCCGTCAGGCTGTTCGGCCCGAAGGTCTGCGTCAGCGGCGCGTCCGCGGCATCCCGGCCTCGGGCGACGAGGATCGGCCTTTCGCCTTCAGGCAAAGGTCCGCCGGTTTCCACGGACGCCCTCCGATTGCCCAAGCCGCAGCGTTCCAGTGCGCCGCCCGGGGCGCGCGGCGCGTGGCGGGATCCCCTCGGCATCAGGCCCCGGCGGCATGCCTTCGTTTTCGGCCGACTGGATCGGGAAGTCCTGCGGGACTGTCTCTGGCACGCCATCGGTCAAGGAAGGGGCCCCCTCAGCAAGGCCGCAGCCGCAAGCGCATGTTCCTTCTGGTGGTCGTCGCCGCGGAACTTGCCATCGACCTTCACCTCCCAGATCCCGCTTCTCCGGCGCAGCTGAACCCGATCGATCGGCGCGGGGCGCTCCACGAAAGGACTTTCCCTTTCCCGGCCTTTGGGGGATCCGCGTTGCTCGTCCGTCACCGTGGATTCCTTGTCCCGAGGCGTCCGCGCTTGCCCAAGGAGCATGACCGCGCGGGTGACCTCTTCGGCATGGTCATGGGTTTCGCGGTGGTCGTGCTCGTGCTGCGCCACACGCATCGGCTCCACGAACCGCTCTCTCGGATGGTCGATGAATCGCGGCTCCGTGCGGTCGATGCAGGCGATCAGTACCTGCAGGACCTTTTCATGAGCCAGGACCTGCCGTTCGAGATCGGTTGTCTCGGGGAAAGCTGCCGGCATGGCGCGGTTCATCCTTCATCAACCGCGCTTTCCGCGCGCTCCGGCGATCCGTCGACATCGAGGACAGCAAGGCAGGCTTGCGCGATGTCCCGGTCCGGAGTGTCGGCTCCGGGCACCGTCGCCCAGCCGGCCTCCATGAGGGCGTCGCGGCGACGGTAGGTCGCGGCGGCGCGGATCGTCGCGAGCTTGGCCGCCCGCGCAGGATCCGAGCGCGCCATGTCCAGGCAGACTGGCACCATGGACGCGACGACCTCGTCACGAGACATCGCCTGTGCCCTGTCGTTGGCCGTTCCGCCAGTCACCCAGCCGCCCCAGGTGAAACCGGCGACGCCGACGAAGACCGCGCCCATGAGCGCGCCATAGATACCGGGCTTGAGCCATTCGGGAGTGTTCATTCCAAGTCCTCCTGCGGAGAAAGCGCCGCTTCGCTGTGATTGCTCGTATCGGTCAGGGCCTGGTCCCGTCCGAGCGCCGCTTTCAGGTCGCTGTCGGAAATCGCGCGCATCTCGATGCGCCCCGCACGGCGGCCCCTGCCGCGCACGGTCAGGTACGCCGCCGTCCGTCGCCAGGCCTCGAAGCCGAGACCCTGGAGGAGCTCTTCCTCGACGACGACCTCGTAATCGCCGGCAGGCAATTCGCCGGGAAATCCCGCCAGGGAAAACGGGTGGGCAAAGGTCACCGTCGATCTGGACGACCGCATGATCATGCGAGGCCTCCTTGGTGCTGGCAGATCCACCGTTCGCCACCGTGGGCGGCGCCCCGGGGGGTCCGGGGCCAGTCCTGTCGAACGGTCACCTGCCTTGTAGGCCGTTATCGCCCGGCGCGTGCTGACGCAGGTTAGCTTCCGTCGGACACGGGATGGATGGAGACCTGCCCGCCGACCATGGGGAAGCACGGTTGTTCCGGGTTCCCGGGAAGCGTGCGGGCATGCGGCGCCACGATCGCTCCGCATGGCCCCGCGCGTCCTGTTCTCGGAGCGTCCGGGAAAGGACGATCCCGATGACTCCCGAACAGAGCAGGACCGCCGACAAGATGAAATCCGTCAGGGCCGCGTGGGACAAGGCGCCCGCGGGACGCAAGACGGACCGGGCCCTGCAGCACTGCCAGGCCGCGGAGACGGCGCACACGGCCAAGAACGACGCCGAGACCGGCAAGGAGCTCGACGCGGCGACCCGCGACCCGGCAGGAAGGCTTCCGTCCGGCGTGGCCTGCACGCCGCCTCTCCTTGCCGGAAAGCCGCTTTCGCAATTGTGGGGCGGGCGCTTTTTTCGCTGGAGCCGCTAACTCACATCAGTGCGGGATCGAAAAGCCTGAACTAGCCTTGAAACTGCCCGCTCGAAAATATCGGCGGGAAGATGACCAAGCTCCCGACATCTCTTGAATCAACGGCTGCCCGATCTTGATTTTGCCCTCGGAGTGCAGGCGCTTGGCGAACCCAGAAAAGGATTTGTCAATGACTACCCCATTGAAGACCGTATCGAATGCCAGGATTGCCCGGCTCAAGCTGCTCTTCGGGTCGGCAGTGATCTTCGCCTCGTTGGCGGCGGCCGGCCAGGCGGCAAGCCCCTATCCCCAGCTGACGGCGCCTGCGCCGGCGCAGTCATCATCGATCGTCCGGCCGTGTACACAGCTCGAGATTGCCGCCGAGCTCCTTCCGAGCGATTGCGGGACTCTCACGCTCTCGGACGTGGTAGGCCGCATGCACGATCTCCAGAGCAATAATCGCGACGATTGATCCTGCAAACTCGGCAGGAAAAAGGCACGCCGCGCGACGTGGCCCGGCGGGCGATATCAGTTGACTGTCCGGGGCCGTCCCGCCCAACCAGCGGGGTGGCCCTGTCATCTCACAAATGGGCCGGCGTGATCCAGATATGCCGGGTCGAACTCCGCCAGGTCTGCCAGCCGGTCAT
>CAZPCU010000315.1:0-3122 GCA_964585075.1 uncultured Rhodobacterales bacterium | reverse complement strand
CCGCGCCCTGGTAGGGCTCGATGTAGGAGGGGTGGTTGTGGCTTTCCATCTTGAAGACGACGGCCTGCCCGTCGCCGATGTCCACCACGCCCGCGTTCTCGCCCGGCCCGCAGATCACCTGCGGCCCTTCGGTCGGCAGCGTGCGGAGCCATTTCTTCGACGACTTGTAGGAGCAGTGCTCGTTCCACATCGCCGAGAAGATGCCGAGCTCGGTGAAGGTCGGTTCCCGGTTCAGCAGCCGCAGGATGTTGGCGTATTCCTCGGGTTTCAGCCCGTGGGCCTCGACGATCTCGGGCGTGATGGCCGGTTCCTGCATGCGTTTCCCCAGTTTCGCCAGTCGGCGCACCTCTTAGGACATGGCCGCGTCCGGGGGAAGGGGCGTTGCGGGGCCGCGCCGCGGCGTGGTATCCGGCGGGTCGGGAGGACGTTTTTCGGCGATGACGAGCCCGAGGCTTGCCCTGCTGGTGCCGGTCGCCCGCCGCGCGCGCGACGTGGCGGCGGCGCTCGTCGCGCCGTTCTGGCGCGGCGAGGACGCCCGAGGCGTGGCGGCGCGCCTCGAGGCGCTGCCGCCGGGGCGTCAGGCCGGCGCCGTGGGCGCCGTTCTCGGCCTTCTCTTCCTCTTCAGCCTTTTCGCGGCGCAGTTCGGCCTTCTGGGGCTCGCGGTGTTCTGGCTGGCGGTCATGTACCTGGTGGCGTGACCGCCTGACGCAGGCGCGCGGGCAAGTGCTTGACCTTGCGTCGCTTTCGCTCCGGTATTCCATTGCATGCTTTTGAAAAAACAGCATTTTTTCCGCCCAGCGGTGATCCGCTCCGCGCTGCGCGCCGTAAGAAAGGGCACGAACGCGCAACAGGAAAGGAACTTCCGATGGACAGCCTTCCGGCCATTCTCGCCCTCGGCACGCTCGGCTTCGTGCTCGCCTTCGCCTATGTTTCCATCCGCGTCACGGAAAAGCAGCTCCGCGAGGGCGGCGGAGAGAAATCCGCGCTTTCCCGCGACGGGATCGAGGAGCGCCTGCGCCGCGGCATCGCCGACGCCTCCTGAACGCGGCAGCCTGACGGAAAACGGCCGCGGGCCAGCCGGCCCGCGGCCGTTTTGCGCCGCATGCGCCGTTCCGCGGCGCGGCGCAAAACAAAAAAAAGGCCGAGACCAAGTCTCGGCCAAAGTCCAACAGGGAGGTATGAAGATGATGATCCGCTTGGCGGCATCGCCTTCACAAGCCCAATTAGTAAGCGGTTTCGAGTCGATCAAGCACATTCCCGCCGCGCTCCGGTCAATGCCGCCATGCGTTGCCCGCATGCCTCATTCAGCGGCCTCCGCGCGGCGCTGCCGGCGATAGGCCGCGATCTCGGATTGCACGAAATCGCGGAACGCCGCGATGCGGCGCGACTGGCGCAATTCCTCGGGATAGGCGAGGAAGACGGGCACCTCGTTGCTTTCCACCCCGTCGAGCACGCGCACGAGATCGGGGAAATCATGCATGAGGTAATCCGGCAGAACGCCGATCCCGAGATTGCTGAGAACCCCCTGCAGCACGCCGAAATAGTTGTTCACGGTGAGCGTGGAGCGGATGTTGAAGGTCATGAGATGCTGCACGAGGCTCGCCCCCGCGCTTACCTGCACCGAGCTCGGGTTCTGGCAGATGAGGCGGTGGCTGGCGATGTCCTCCAGCCTCTCCGGCTGTCCCGCCTGCTCCAGGTAGGCGGGCGAGGCGTAGAGCCGCATCCGCACGCCCATCAGCCGCTTCCGGATGAGATCGGCCTGGGAGGGTTCCTTCATGCGGATCGCCACGTCGGCCTCGCGCATCGGCAGGTCGAGGACGCGCTCCTCGAGCATGAGGTCGATCTTCAGGTCGGGATACTTCTCGTAGAACCGGTGCAGCCGGCGGCTCAGCCAGAGCGAGCCGAACCCCGTGGTGGTCGTGACGCGGAGCTCCCCGAAGACCTCTTCCTCGCTGTCGCGGATGCGCGCGGCGGCAGCGTCGAGGCGCTTGGACATCGCCGAGGTCGCGTCGAAGAGAAGCTCTCCCTGCTCGGTCAGGATGAGCCCGCGCGCATGGCGGTGGAACAGCGTCGCGTTCAGGCTCTCCTCCAGCGCCCGGATCTGCCGGCTGACCGCGGATTGCGACAGGCCGAGCACCTCGCCCGCATGGGTCAGGCTCCCCGCGTCCGCGACCGCGTGGAAGATCCGCAACTTGTCCCAGTCCATCATCGCATCGTTCCTCAACTCCCACTTGCGCTCAAGCCCGTGGCCAGCACCTAGGCAGGTTCTGACGCGTTTTCATCTCCCTTGCGTGACAAAAGCGGGCGGAATGCGCTATACAGGTCATAAGTAATGACCTATTATGAGCTCCGCCGAAGACTAGATGAGCGAGGGCAGGGAGGTTCCAGATGAGCATTCAGAAGGTTTCTCTGAACGACCGGTTCGACCTTTCCAAATCCCCCGTCCTGCTGAACGGCACACAGGCGCTGGTGCGGCTCATGCTGATGCAGAAGGCCCGCGACCGCGCCCTGGGCCTGAACACCGCGGGCTACGTCACCGGCTACCGCGGCTCGCCGCTCGGCGCGGTGGACATGCAGATGACGCGGGCCGCGAAATGGCTCGCCGAGGCCGACGTGGTGTTCCAGCCCGGCCTGAACGAGGATCTCGCCGCCACCGCGCTCTGGGGCAGCCAGCAGGCGGAACTGCGCGGCGAGGGGCGCTTCGATGGCGTTTTCGGCCTGTGGTATGGTAAGGGGCCGGGCGTGGACCGTTCCGGCGACGTTCTGCGCCACGCGAACATGGCCGGAACATCGCCCCATGGCGGCGTGCTCATGGCGATGGGCGACGACCATACCGGCGAAAGCTCCACGGTGCTCCACCAGTCGGAATGGGCGCTGGTGGACGCCTACATGCCCGTGGTGAGCCCGGCCGGCGTGCAGGAGATCCTGGATTACGGCATCTACGGCTGGGCGCTCTCGCGCTTCGCCGGCGTCTGGGTCGGCCTCAAGACCATGAAGGACACGATCGAGGCCACGGCGGTGGTGGACGGCAGGCCCGACCGCATGCAGCTCGTGCGGCCCGAGTTCGACATGCCCGAGGGCGGGCTCAACATCCGGCTCCAGGACACGCCGCATGCGCAGGA
>CAZPCU010000314.1:0-3130 GCA_964585075.1 uncultured Rhodobacterales bacterium | reverse complement strand
ATCATGCTCTCCGCCGAAAGCGCGGCCGGCCAGTATCCCGTCGAGGCCGTGACGACGATGGACGCCGTCGCCCGCGAGGTGGAGAGCGACCCGACCTACACCGAGATCATCGAGGCCTCCCGCGTGGCCCGGCGTGAGAGCGTCGCCGACGGTATCGTGGCCGCCGCCCGCGAGATCGCCGAGACCACCGACATCAAGGCCATCGCCTGCTTCACCCAGTCGGGCACCACCGCGCTTCTCGTCGCGCGCGAGCGTCCGCGCGTGCCGGTCATCGCCATGACGAACCTGCGCGGCGTGGCCCGCCGCCTCGCGCTCTCCTGGGGGACGCATTGCGTGATGACGGGCGAGCTCGAGCGCTTCAAGCAGGCGGTCGTGAACGCCGCCCGCGCCGCCCGCGCCGGGGGCTACGCCGACGGCGACGACCAGATCGTCGTCACCGCGGGCGTGCCGTTCAACGTGCCGGGCACCACCAACATCCTGCGCGTGGCGCCCTGCGACGAACGTTTGATATACAAGACCGATCCGGAGTAACCTTTCCTTCCATCAGGATCGGAGGCGCACGGAGATGGATGCCGACACGGCGCTCGTCATCGGCCTCGGGATCGCGGTGTTCGCCATCCCGGCGATGGTGTCCGCCTATTCCGACGGTCGCGCGCCGCGCGTCGCGGCCTTCGCGGTGCTTCTATCGGGCGCGCTGGTCGTCTGGGCGCTCGTGGAGAAGCCCGGCGGCTACCGGCTCGCCGACGTGCCCGAGGCAGTGATCTCGGTGATCGGCCGCCTGCTCCAGTGAGCCCTTGCCAGGGCGGCGCGCGGCCTGTAAGAGGCGCGCTCGTTCCGCACGGCCGGCCGAAGCGGCATGCCGAGTCGTGCGTCCACCGACCCGAAAGGAGACGGAAATGCCGAAGCTCAAGACGAAGTCGAGCTGCAAGAAGCGGTTCAAGGTGACGGCCAAGGGCCGGATCAAGTTCCAGCAGGCCGGCAAGCGCCACGGGATGATCAAGCGGACGAACAAGTTCATCCGCAACGCCCGCGGCACCGCCGTGATGTCGAAGGCGGACGAGCAGATCGTCAAGCCGATGATGCCCTACCAGCGCTGAGGAGGATCCGAGATGTCCCGAGTCAAAGGCGGAACCGTCACCCACGCACGCCACAAGAAGGTCGTGAAGGCCGCGAAGGGCTATTACGGCCGGCGCAAGAACACGTTCAAGGTGGCCAAGCAGGCCGTCGACAAGGCCAACCAGTACGCGACCCGCGACCGCAGGAACCGCAAGCGCAGTTTCCGCGCGCTCTGGATCCAGCGGATCAACGCCGCGGTGCGCGCCCATGACGAGGCGCTGACCTACTCGCGTTTCATCGACGGGCTGAACCGCGCCGGGGTCGAGGTGGACCGCAAGGTGCTCGCCGATCTCGCCGTGCGCGAACCCGAGGCGTTCGGCGCCATCGTCGAGAAGGCGAAAGGCGCGCTGGCGGCCTGACGGTCGCGGGCAAAGAAGCGACGCGCCGACCGTAACGCGCGGGCAACAAACTGGTGCCATGATCGGGGCGCAGGCTTTCACAGGCCCGCGCCCCTTTGCCATGACATGTGCGAGGCAGGAAAGCCGGGCAACGAAACCGGTGCGTCCGTCCGAAGGCGGTCACCGCCGCGACGGCTGGCAGGAGCAGGAATCAGATGCCGAACTATTCGGTCTGGGCGCTTGGCGCGTCCAACATCACGGTCAGCGGCGGCAAGTCGCTCAGCGGCTTCACCCAGGGCGACGGCTCGCACCTGCTGGGAGAGACGATTCGCCTCGACTCGCGCGACTGGCAGGAAACGCGCATCGGCGACAACGACACCACCTTCGACGACAACGACGGCAACCAGGTCCTGCGCGGGAACCAGAGTTTCGACGGCACGTCCTACTCCAACAACACGGTGGTGGAGGGCGAGTATCGCCTCACCCTGCGCAACGAGGCCACCGGCGAGGAATGGGACGTCATCGGCTTCAACATCAGAGAGCCGGGGCAGTCGCCCGCCTATGGCACGGTCGAGGGGCTGGCCTTCGTCGGCGAGCCCGGGGCCTTCCCGCCCACCGGGGTCGATCTGCGGGTGGTCGGGGTCTTCGAGGGGCCGGGCTTCGCCGGGGAGCCCACGATCGAGGCCGCCGACCTGGTCTCGCCGATCTGCTTCGCCGCCGGCACCCGGATCGCCACCCCCGACGGAGAGGTTCCCGTTCAGATGCTCCGCCCCGGCGATCCGGTGCTCACCGCGGCAGGGCAGCTGCGCCCGGTGCGGCTTTGCCCGTCTCGGTCCGTTCCGCCCGAGGCATTCGCGCAAGAGCCGCGGCTGCGCCCCGTGCGCATCGAGGCCGGCGCGCTCGGCGGCGGCCTGCCACGCCGGACGCTGCGCGTCTCGCGGCAGCACCGGATGCTCGTCACCTCGCCGATCGTCCGGCGCATGTTCGGAACATCCGAGGTCCTGATCCCGGCCGTGCGTCTGCTCGGCCTGCCCGGCATCCGGAGCGAGACGCCCGCCCGGGCGCTGACCTATGTCCACCTCGTGCTCGACCGTCACGAGGTGATCCTGGCCGAGGGGGCGCCGAGCGAAACGCTGCTGCTGGGGCCCGAAGCAGCGCGCCGGCTGGAGCCGGCGGCGCTTCGGGAGATCGAGCTTCTGTTCCCCGGCGTCACGGTCGATCGCCTCTGCGAACCGGCGCGCCCGATCCCCGCCGGTCACCGCCAGCGCAGCCTCGTGCGGCGGCATCGCCGGAACGGCATGGCGCTGACGGGCCTGCCCGCCTGAGCCGCTTGCGCCGCTTGCGCCGCTTGCGCCGCTGCGGACCGGCCGCTAGGTAGACCGCGCAATTCCCGGGGGACGGCATGGACGATCTGCGCGAGACATACCTCAACGCCATCGCGGAAGCGCGTGACGAAGCCGCGCTCGAAACGCTGCGCGTCCAGGCCCTGGGCAAGAAGGGCGAGATCAGCCTGAAGATGCGCGAGCTTGGCAAGATGAGCCCGGAGGAGCGCCAGGTCGCGGGCCCCGCGCTCAACGCGCTCAAGGACGAGATCAACGCCGCGCTGGCCGCCAGGAAGGCCGCGCTGGCCGACGCCGCGCTGGAGGAGCGGCTGCGCGCGGAATGGCTCGACGTGA
>CAZPCU010000313.1:0-3137 GCA_964585075.1 uncultured Rhodobacterales bacterium | reverse complement strand
GTGCTCTTCCTCAACACCGCGGCCTATTCGGGCGAGATCTTCTACGGCGCGCTCCGCGCCATCCCGAAGGGCGAGATCGAGGCCGCGGACGCCTACGGCTTCACCGGCTGGACGCGGTTCCGGCACATCGTCTTCCCGACCATGCTGCGCCTCGCCTGGCCGGCCTATACCAACGAGGCGATCTTCCTCTTCCACGCCACGACGCTCGTCTATTTCTCGGGCTTCCCGGCCTGGCAGCAGCGGGGCGACGCGCTCTATTACGCCAACTACTTCGCGGACAAGACGTTCAATCCCTTCGTCCCCTACCCGATCCTCGCGGGCTATTTCATCCTGCTCACGCTCGCCATCATCTGGCTCTTCGGCGTCGCCAACCGCCGTCTCAACGCGCACATGCCGCAGGAGATGCGCCGCCCGATCCGCTTCCGCCCGAACCTCATCCGCTGACCGGCGGCGCGCGGCGCCCCCTCTGGACAGTCCTTCGGCCTTCTGTAATTTGATCAAAATTCCGAAGGACGACCCATGGACCTCTCCCAGTTCCGCACTCTTCGCGCCGCCGCCTGCGACCTGAACGGGCAGATGCGGGGCAAGCGGCTGCCCGCGAGCGAGGCCGAGAAGCTCGAGAAAGACGGTCTGCGGATGCCGCTTTCCGCGCTCAACGTGGATCTCTGGGGCCGGGACATCGACGGCAGCCCGCTGGTCTTCGAGACCGGCGACCGCGACGGCGTGCTGCACCCGACGGAGCGCGGGCCGGTGCCGATGCCCTGGCTCGCGACCCCCTCCTCGCTCGTGCCGATGTGGATGTCGGACGAAAGCGGCGCGCCCTTCATGGGCGATCCGCGCCACGCGCTCCGCGCGGTGCTGGAACGCTACGCCGCGCGCGGCTGGCACGTGATCGCGGCCACCGAGATGGAGTTCACGCTCGTCGACGATTCGGGCGAGGCGCTCCGCCCGCCCGTGAACCCGGTGACGGGCCGGCCGCTCCAGGGCCACGCGGTGCTCTCGATCCGCCAGCTCGACGCCTTCGACGCCTTCTTCACCGATCTCTACGAAGGCTGCGCCGCCATGGGCATCCCGGTGCAGTCCGTGATCTCCGAATCCGGTCTCGGCCAGTTCGAGGTGACGCTCGGCCACCGCGCCGCCATGGCCGCGGCCGACGACGCCTGGCTCTTCAAGGCGCTGGCGCGCGGGCTCGCGCGGCGCCACGGCATGGCCGCCACCTTCATGGCCAAGCCCTATCCGGACGACGCCGGGAACGGGCTGCACGTGCATTTCTCCGTGCTCGACGAGACGGGCCGCAACGTCTTCGACGACGGCGGCGCCGGGGGCTCCGCGCTCTTGAAACAGGCGGTGGCGGGCTGCCTCCGGGCCATGCCCGCCTCCACGCTGGTCTTCGCGCCCCACGGGGCGAGCTACGACCGGCTCGTGCCCGAGGCGCATGCGCCCACCGGCGCGGGCTGGGGATACGACAACCGCACCGCCGCCATCCGGATCCCGAGCGGGCCGCCCGCGGCGCGGCGGATCGAGCACCGCGTCGCCGGGGGCGACATCACGCCCTACCTTCTGCTGGCCGCGGTGCTCGGGGCCGCGCTCACCGGCATCGAGGACAGGCTCGATCCCCCTCCCCCGCTCGACGGCAACTGCTACGAGCAGGACCTCCCCCAGCTCGCGCCCGGCTGGGCGGAGGCCATCGACGCGCTGGAGACGGATCCCCTGATGGCCCGGATCCTGCCGCCGCTTCTCATCGACAATCTCTGCCGGACGAAGCGGCAGGAGCTCGCCCGCTTCGCCGAGCTGCCGCCCGAAAAGCACTGGCAGTCCTACCTGGAGGCGGTCTGACCCCCTTGTGGGCCGTCGGGGCAGCCGCTACTTACTGGCACGTCAAACGGTGATCCCATGAAGATCGGCATACTCCAGACCGGCCGCGCGCCGGCGGACATCCGGCCCGAGACGGGCGACTACCCGGACATGTTCGAGCGCCTCCTGGCAGGCCACGGCTTCGAGTTCGAGACCTGGGTGGTGGAGGACGGCGCGTTTCCCGACGGCCCCGAGGAGGCCGACGGCTGGCTCATCACGGGCTCGCGCCACGGGGCCTACGAGGACCATGACTGGATCCCGCCGCTCGAGGCGCTCATCCGCGAGATCCGTGCGGCGGGCAAGCCGCTCGTGGGAATCTGCTTCGGCCACCAGATCATCGCGCAGGCGCTCGGCGGCGAGGTCGAGAAGTTCGAAGGCGGCTGGGCCGTGGGCCGGACGGTCTATGACTGGCAGGGGCGGCGCGTGGCGCTCAACGCCTGGCACCAGGACCAGGTGGTGCGCCTGCCCGAGGGAGCGGAGGTGATCGCCTCGCATCCCTTCTGCGCCTACGCCGCGCTGGTCTGGCCGGGGGAGATCTTCACCGTGCAGCCGCACCCGGAATTCGAGGCCCGGGTGATCGACGGCCTGATTCGCACCCGTGGCAAGGGCGTGGTGCCCGAGGACCAGCTCGCGGCCGCCCGCGACACCCTCGCCGACCCCACCGACAACGCCGAACTCGGCCGGATGATCGCGCGGTTCTTCCGCGAAAGGAGAGTCGCATGAGCGACTGGATGGACAGTCTTCCCGAGGCCGCGCGCCTCTATCTCGAGGGCCGGCGCCTCGACGAGGTCGAATGCATCATCGCCGACATTCCGGGCATCGCCCGGGGCAAGGCGGTGCCCGCGCCGAAGTTCGCGCGCCAGCAGCGTTTCCACCTGCCCAACTCGATCTTCTTCCAGACGATCACCGGCGACTGGTCGCCGGCGGCGGGCGACGAGGGCTATGTCGAGCCGGACATGATCCTGAAGCCCGACATGTCCACGGCCACCGCCGCACCCTGGACCGGCGACTGGACGCTGCAGGTGATCCACGACGCCTACGACCGCGCAGGCGCGCCCGTGCCCTACGCGCCGCGCAACGTGCTCAAGCGCGTCGTGCAGCTTTACCGCGACCGGGGCTGGGAGCCGGTGATCGCGCCGGAGATGGAGTTCTTCCTCGTGGCGCGCAACGTGGACCCGGCCAAGCCCATCGAGGCGATGATGGGCCGCACCGGCCGCCCGGCCGCCGCCCGGCAGGCCTATTCCATGAGCGCCGTGGACGAATACGGCCCGGTGATCGACGAC
>CAZPCU010000312.1:2049-3138 GCA_964585075.1 uncultured Rhodobacterales bacterium | reverse complement strand
CATCTCGACCCTTCGGGGACCACCCACGCCTACGCCAAGGCCGCGCGGATGGCGGGCGCCGAGGTGGTGACCCACTGCATGGTGCGCGAAACGAACCAGCGCCCCGACGGCAGCTGGGACGTGGTGACCGACAAGGGCACGATCCACGCCGAGCACCTGGTGAACGCCGCCGGCCTCTGGGCGCGCGAGGTGGGCGCGATGGCCGGCGTCTATTTCCCGCTGCACCCGATGGAGCACCAGTACATCGTCACCGACGAGGTGCCAGAGATCCACGAGCGTGACGAAGAGCACCCGCATGTCATGGACCCGGCCGGCGAAAGCTACCTGCGGCAGGAGGGGCGCGGCCTTTGCATCGGCTTCTACGAGCAGCGCGCGAAGCCCTGGGCGGTGGACGGCACGCCCTGGGAGTTCGGCCACGAGCTCCTGCCCGACGATCTCGACAAGATCGAGGACTCCATCGCCTTCGCCTACCGCCGCTTCCCGGTGCTGGAGCGCGCGGGCGTCAAGTCGGTGATCCACGGCCCCTTCACCTTCGCCCCCGACGGCAACCCGCTCGTCGGGCCGGTGCCGGGGATGCGGAACTACTGGTCCGCCTGCGGCGTGATGGCGGGCTTTTCCCAGGGCGGCGGCGTGGGGCTGATGCTCGCCCAGTGGATGATCGAGGGGGAATGCGAGCGCGACACCTTCGCCATGGACTGCGCCCGCTACGGCGACTGGATCACGCCCGGCTACACGCGCCCCAAGGTCGTCGAGAATTACCAGAAACGCTTCTCGGTGGCCTATCCCAACGAGGAACTGCCGGCCGCGCGCCCCTTCCGCACCACGCCCATGTACGACATCTTCGATCGCATGGGCGCGGTCTGGGGCCACCAGTACGGGCTCGAGGTGGCGAACTACTTCGCCGAGGAGGGCGAACCGCGCTGGGAGACGCCGAGCTTCCGCCGCTCCAACGCCTGGGACGCCACGCGGCGCGAGGTGAAGGCCGTCCGCGAGGCCGTCGGGATCAACGAGGTGCACAACTTCGGCAAGTATCTCGTGACGGGGCCGAACGCGCGCGCCTGGCTCGACCGGATCATGGCCGGCCGCATC
>CAZPCU010000312.1:0-2039 GCA_964585075.1 uncultured Rhodobacterales bacterium | reverse complement strand
AGCCCGGGCGGCTCTCGCTCACGCCGATGCTCTCGCCCCGCGGGCGGCTCTGGGGTGACTTCACGGTATCCTGCCTCAACGAGGAGAGTTTCCAGCTGACCGCGAGCTACGGCGCGCAGGCCTTCCACATGCGCTGGTTCCAGATGAACGAGATGGAGGGCGTGCGGGTCGAGAACGTGTCCGACCGGCTCAACGGCTTCCAGATCGCGGGCCCGAAGGCGCGCGACGTGCTGGCCGCCTGCACGCGCAGCGACGTCTCCGACATGGCCTTCCTCGACGTGCGCCGCCTGACCGTCGGCATGGCCGACTGCCTCGTGCAGCGGGTGAGCTACACCGGCGATCTCGGCTACGAGATCTTCTGCGACCCGATGGAACAGCGCGCGCTCTGGTCCACGCTCTGGGAGGCGGGCCAGACCCACGGCATGAAACCCTTCGGGATGCGCGCGATGATGTCGCTGCGCCTCGACCGGTTCTTCGGCTCTTGGGGCGCGGAGTTCTCGCCGGACTACACGCCCGGCGAAACCGGGCTCGACCGCTTCATCGCCTTCAGGAAGAACGCGGATTTCATCGGCCGCGCCGCCGCCGAACACGAACGCGCAGAGGGCGCGGCGCGCACGCTGCGCCCCTTCGAGGTGGACACGCTCGATGCCGACGTCCACGCCTACGAGCCGATCTGGATCGACGGCGAGGTCCGGGGTTTCTGCACCTCGGGCGGCTATTCCCACCACGCGGACAAGGCGGTGGCCCTTGGGCTGATCCCGGCAGAGGCGGCCGCGCCCGGCCTAGAGGTCGAGATCGAGATCCTGGGCGAGATGCGCCCGGCGCGGATGCTGGAGGAGCCCCTCTTCGACCCCGAGGGCGCGCGGCTTCGCGGGTGACGCCTTTCGCCCCCGCGCGCGTTCCGTCAATCTGCACCCTGGCTGCGGCGCGCTCGCGCCGCCGTTGACGGAGACCGCATGACGACGCGCGTGGCCATCCTGATCCCCGCGGCCGGGGCGTCCTCCCGGATGCGCGGGCGCGACAAGCTGCTGGAAGAGGTGGCGGGCCGCCCGCTTCTGGCGCTTCTCGCGGCGCGGGCCCGCGCCGTGGCGGAGACCGTGATCGTCACGCTTCCCGACCCGCCGGGCGCGCGGGGCGCGGCGCTCTCGGGCCTCGACGTGACGCGTGTGCCGGTGGCGGACGCGAGCGAGGGCATGGCCGCCTCGCTGCGCGCGGGCGTCGCCGCGCTGCCGGGGGGCATCCGGGGGCTGATGATCCTGCCCGCCGACATGCCGGAGATCGATCAGGGCGACTTGTCGAGCCTCATCAAGGCCTTCCGGCGCGCACCTCACGCGATCTGGCGCGGTGCGGGCGCGGACGGGACGCCCGGCCACCCGGTTCTCTTTCCGGCCGACTGCCTGCCCCGCATCGCGGCGGTCAGCGGCGATCGGGGCGCGCGCGAGGTGATTCGCGCCGAAGCGGCGCGGGTGCGAAGCCTGCCGCTGCCCGGGCGCCGCGCGCTGACCGACCTCGACACGCCCGAGGACTGGGCGCGCTGGCGCGCTCAGCGCCCCGCCGACGCTACCGACTGACGCTGCGCCATGGCCCGGGTGGCCGCTCTCGACCAGCCGCGAAGGGTGACGAGTTCGGGGTAGAGGCGCAGAAGCTCCTGCCGCATCGGGTTCGAGGCGTCGCCCAGTTCCTCGTCATCCACCCGCGCGGCCTCGAGCCAGACACCCTCGGCGTTGATGGACTGCGTGCCCACGAACATCGGGTGGACGTAGGTGGTGTCCCGCGCGGGCTCGGGTTCGATGCCCTCGAAACAGGTGAGATGGATGGCCGCGATCGGCACCTCGCGCGGGCCGAACCAGCGGAGCGTGCGCGCATCGGCAAAGGCGATGCGGGTCTGGGGCGAGACCACGAGGTCGCGCTCCGGCAGGCCGGGGCCAAGCGCGCCCGCCCGGATCCGCACCGGGCGAAGTTCCGGCGCGCCCTCCAGCCGATCGCGCGAGAGAAGCCGCCGGCCGAGCCAGACCACCTTGCGCGGTCCCGAATCGCGG
>CAZPCU010000311.1:0-3144 GCA_964585075.1 uncultured Rhodobacterales bacterium | reverse complement strand
GTCTTGCGGGAGAGCCCGTCGAGGCGCTCGCGGAAGCTTTCCAGGAACGCGTCGTCGAAGCCCGTGCCGACCTTGCCCGCGTAGTGCAGAGCGCCGTCCTCGTGGTAGCCCACGAGAAGCGCGCCGAAGCCCTTGCGGCTGCCCGCGGGCTCGGTGAAGCCGCCGATCACCAGCTCCTGCCCGGCGGCGCACTTGAACTTCAGCCAGTCCCGCGAGCGGCTGTGGACGTAGGGCGCCTCCGCGCGCTTGGCGATGACGCCTTCCCAGCCCTTGTCGCAGGCCTCGCGGAAGAAGGCCTCGCCGTCCTCCACGCGATGGGGCGTGAAGCGGATCGGGTCGGCGAAGCCGAAGGTGCGCTTCAGGATCGACTTCCGCGCGCGGAGGGGCAGGGCGGTCATGTCCTGCCCGTCGAGATGCAGAAGATCGAAGAGATAGTAGAAGACGCGCACGTCGCTTTCCCGCGCGGCCTCGGCGTCCTTGATCTGCATTCGTGCCTGGAGGCGCGAGAAGCTCGTGACGCCGCCCTCGAAGGCGACGATCTCGCCGTCGGCCACGAAGTCCTCCGGCGTCGCCTTGCCGAGCGCCTCGGCGATTTCCGGGTAGGTCTGGCCGAGTTCCTTGCGGTTCCGGGTGAGCAGGCGGACGCGGTCGCCGTCCCGGAAGGCCAGCGCGCGCTCGCCGTCGAGCTTGCGCTCGTAAAGCCAGCCGGGATCGGAGAAACGGTCGTCTGTGAGCGTGGCGAGCATCGGCGCCTCCCAGTCGGGGTGGCGCGCGGCCTCGAGCGCGGCGCGGTCCTCCTCGGAGAGCGCGTCGAACGGGCCCGTCATTCGCCCGCCTCCTCTTCGGCGATCTCGTCGAGATCGCGGCCCGAGAGCACCGAGAGCGGCTCCGTCGAGACGGGGTTGCGCCGGGCGTCGGCCGCGTCGTCGTCCATCTTGACCAGAAGCCAGCGCGCGTCCTCGCCAGATCCCGTGCGCTGGAGCGCGTAGCCGCCCTGCAGCTTCTCGCCGTGGAGCCGCACGAGGACGTGGCCCTCCTCGATCGCCTCGGCCATCGGGCGGAGGCCGTCCTCCTTCTCGGTGATGTTCTCGTAGGGCCCCGTGTCCCAGACGAGCACCGTGCCCGCGCCGTATTCGCCCTCGGGGATCACGCCTTCGAAATCGGCGTAGTCGAGCGGGTGATCCTCGGTGGGCAGCGCGAGGCGCTTCTCGCTCGGGTCGGTGGAGGGGCCTTTCGGTATGGCCCAGGACTTGAGAACCCCGTCCACCTCGAGCCGGAAGTCGTAGTGCAGGGTAGAGGCGTCGTGTTTCTGGATCACGAAGCGGGGGGTGTCGTCCGACAAGCGCGCGCCTCCGTCCGGTTCGGGACTCTTCGAGAAGTCGCGGCGCGCACGGTAGTCTGCCAAGGGGTCGCTCTTCCGGCTCATGGCCGGCCCCAGCCGGGGCCCCCCGGCCTCGCCGCATCCGTCTCGATCATCTTTCCAAGCCTAGAAGCCTCGCGCCGCGTCATCAATGACGTCTCTCAATTCAGGCCCGGCCGGCGCCCGCCTGCGATCCAGCCGCCGCGGCTGTTGCCGCATCTCCGCTGCCGTTGTTGAAAAAAGATGGCATCTGCGCCATCTGGTCGGGGTCGTAGGGGCGTTCCAGGATGGTTCGCCGGTCGCGCGGAGCGCCCGCCGCAGGCGCGGCAACTTCAGGAAAGACGTGGAACGTGCAGATCCATCAGGAAAAAATGGCCTACCGCCTGTCCGTCGCGCCGATGATGGACTGGACCGACCGGCACTGCCGTTTCTTCCATCGGCAGCTGTCGCGCCGGGTGCGTCTTTACACCGAGATGGTCACGGCGCCCGCGCTCGTGCGGGGCGGCGCGCTGCATCTGCTCGACCACAGCCCGGAGGAGCGCCCTGTCGCGCTCCAGCTCGGGGGCTCCGATCCGGAGGAGCTCGCCCAGGCGGCGCGGCTCGGCGCGGAGGCGGGGTATGACGAGATCAACCTCAACGTGGGCTGCCCGTCGGACCGCGTGCAGTCCGGCACCTTCGGCGCGGTGCTGATGCGCAAGCCCGCGCGCGTGGCCGACTGCGTGGCGGCGATGCGCGCCGCCGTCGCGGTGCCGGTGACCGTCAAGTGCCGCATCGGCGTGGACGAGCAGGACCCGGAGCGCGTGCTGCCGGACTTCCTGGCGCGCATGGCCGAGGCCGGCGCGGCGCAGGTCACCGTCCACGCCCGCAAGGCCTGGCTCGAGGGGCTGAGCCCGAAGGAGAACCGCGACGTGCCGCCGCTCGATTACGGTCTCGTGCGGCGGATGCGCGACGCCTTCCCGGCACTTTCGATCGCGCTCAACGGCGGCGTGCAGACGCTCGAGGAGGTGGAGGCCCATCTCGCCGACGGCTTTCCCGGCGTGATGGTGGGGCGCGCCGCCTATCACCGCCCCTGGGACATGCTGGGCGAGGCCGACCGGCGGCTCTGGGGCGAGGCGCGGGCGAGCACGCGCGAGGACGCGGCGCGCGCCATGCTGCCCTACATCGAGGCGCATCTCTCGGCAGGCGGGCGGCTCCACCAGGTCACGCGGCACATGCTGGGGCTTTTCGCGGGCCGGCCGGGCGCGCGGCGCTGGCGGCAGATGCTCTCGGAGGGCGCGGCGCGCCCGGGCGCGGGCCCCGAGCTCGTCGAGCGGGCGCTCGACGCGGTGGCGCCCGAGGCGGCGGAGGCGCGGCCCGCGCTGCGGAGCGCCTGAGCCCGGCGCGCTCTGCCGCGCCGGAGATTTCCCGTTGTGGCCGCCCGGAAAACCCGGTCTAAGTCGCGCCCGCCAGGACCCGACGACGCCCGAGGACCCCATGCCGGACCCGATGCTGCTTTTTCCCGAATACTGGACCGCGCCAGAACTCGGCCTGTGCCCAGCCGATCGCCATGGTCGCGACGAGCGCGCTGACGCGTGGATTCCCAAGGCCCGGTCCAGCATGCTGCTGACCAAGATCCCCAAGGATGGAGCGGCGCGGGCGATGTCGGAACCCGACTTGGCATGCCAGTACTATCTCCAGGCGTGGTCATACTCATATATGTACACCGATTTCATGGTCTGGGACTGGTGGACGCTTGCCGCAGTCGGCGACGCGCGGACCTCGGCGATTGAGCATGGCATCGTCGC
>CAZPCU010000310.1:0-3154 GCA_964585075.1 uncultured Rhodobacterales bacterium | reverse complement strand
TGCTGTGGGTGATCGTGCGTTACAACCGCCGCATGAACGCCGAGCCGAAGCGTTTCACCCACAACACCCCGATCGAGATCGCCTGGACGCTGATCCCGATCCTGATCCTCGTTTTCATCGGTGCCAACTCGCTGCCGGTGCTGTTCAAGCAGCAGGAAATCCCCGAGGGCGACGTGGTGATCAAGGCGACCGGCAACCAGTGGTACTGGAGCTATGAATACGTCGATCACGAGTTCGGTTTCGACAGCTTCATGCTGGCCAAGGACGACCTCGCCGATCATGGCTACACCGACGATCTCTACCTGCTCGCGACCGACACCGCCGTGGTGGTGCCCACCGGCAAGAAGGTGGTGGTTCAGGTCACCGGCGCGGACGTGATCCACTCCTGGACGATCCCCGCCTTCGGCGTGAAGCAGGACGCGGTGCCGGGCCGCCTCGCCGAGCTCTGGTTCGAGGCCGAGAAGGAAGGCGTGTATTTCGGCCAGTGCTCCGAGCTCTGCGGCAAGGACCACGCCTACATGCCGATCACGGTGAAGGTGGTGAGCCCCGAGGCATACGAGCAGTGGCTCGAGGGTGCGCGGGCGGAATACGCCGGTCTGCCGGCGGCCTACCAGGTCGCGGCCGCCGAGTAAGCCCGGGAACGTGAAAGGCGGGCCACCGCGGCCCGCCGCCATCGAAGGAAGACCATGACCGACGTCAGTCTCCAGAGCGCGAGCCGTCCGCAGGAAGCCGGGTTCGGCGACTATTTCGCTCTCCTGAAGCCGCGCGTGATGTCGCTCGTGGTGTTCACCGCGCTCGTGGGCCTTCTCGCGGCTCCAACCGGCGTCCATCCGGTGATCGGCTTCGCCGCCATCGTCTTCATCGCCGTGGGCGCCGGCGCCTCCGGCGCGCTCAACATGTGGTGGGACGCCGACATCGACGCCGTGATGCGCCGGACCCGGCGGCGTCCGGTGCCCTCGGGGCGGGTGGAGCCCGACGAGGCGCTCGCCATCGGGCTTGGGCTCTCGGGTCTTTCGGTGGTGATGCTCGGGCTCGCGGCCAACTGGCTCGCGGCGGGGCTTCTCGCCTTCACGATCTTCTTCTACGCGGTCGTCTACACGATGTGGCTCAAGCGCTCGACGCCGCAGAACATCGTCATCGGCGGCGCGGCGGGCGCGTTCCCGCCCGTGATCGGCTGGGCTGTGGCGACAGGGGGGGTTAGCCTCGAGCCCTGGCTCATGTTCGCGCTCATCTTCATGTGGACGCCGCCCCATTTCTGGGCGCTCGCGCTCTTCATGCGGTCGGACTACGACGACGCGGGCGTGCCCATGCTCACCGTGACCCACGGCCGCCCGGCGACGCGGGCGCACATCCTCGGCTACACGGTGGCGCTCGCGGCTCTCGCGCTCTGGATCGCGGCGACGCCGATCGGCGGGCCGGCCTACCTGATCGTCGCACTGGTGCTGAACGCGATGTTCCTCGCCGGCGCATGGCGCATCTGGCAGCGGGACGAGATCGCGGCGGAGGCCGACGGCTACGCCGTCGAGAAGCGCTTCTTCCGGCTCTCGCTGCTCTACCTCTTCGCGCATTTCGGCGCGATCCTGATCGATGCCGGGCTCGGCCGGGCGGGGGTGACGGGATGGCTCTGAGCCGGACGCACGAGCTTCACAAGCGCCGCTTCGGGCGCAACCTCGGCGTGGCGCTCGCGCTCGGTGCGCTGGTGGTGATCGTCTTCGCCGTGACGGTCGCCAAGGTTTCCGAGGGCGAGTACGAACCGCCCAAGCTACAGGAGGGGTACGGATGAGCCTTCGCAGCCGTTTCGCGGCCCTCGACCCGAAGACCCGGACGGTCGTCCAGGTCTGTTCCGCGCTGGCCTTCATGGGGGTGATGGCGTGGGCGTCGGTGCCGCTTTACGATCTCTTCTGCCGGGTCACCGGCTATGGCGGCGAGACGAACCGCGCCGAGGCCGGATCGGACGTGATCCTGGACGAGACGATCACGGTCCGCTTCGACGCGTCCAAGGCGCGCGACATGCCGTGGGAGTTCCGGCCGCTGCAACGCACGATGGAGGTGCGCATAGGGGAGACCGGGCTCGCCTTCTACGAGGCCTACAACCCCACCGACCGCCCTGTCGCGGGCTCGGCGAGCTACAACGTCGCGCCGTTCGAGGCCGGCGGCTTCTTCACGAAGATCGACTGCTTCTGCTTCGAGGAGCAGGTGCTCCAGCCCGGAGAGCGCGTGGAGATGCCGGTGACTTTCTACGTGGATCCGGAGATCGTGGACGACCGCGACGCGAAGCACACGCCGCACATCACGCTTTCCTACACCTTCCACGAGATCCCGCTGCCCGACGAGGCCAGGCAGGCCGCGCTGGTGCAGCCAACCGCGACGACAGTGAAGTAAGCGCTCCAACGAGGGACCCGTCATGGCGCATGAGAAAAACCACGACTACCACATCCTGAACCCCTCCATCTGGCCGTTTCTCGGCGCGGTCGGGGCGTTCGTCATGCTCTTCGGCGCCGTACTCTGGATGCACGGGAACGGACCCTGGATGGCGCTCATCGGTTTCGCGCTGGTGCTTTACGTGATGTATGCGTGGTGGGCCGAAACCATCGCCGAGAACCAGCACGGCGACCATACGCCCGTGGTGCTCATCGGGCTGCGCTACGGCTTCATCCTCTTCATCATGTCCGAGGTCATGTTCTTCGCGGCCTGGTTCTGGAGCTTCTTCAAGCACGCGATCTACCCGATGAACGAATACGCGGGCTCGAGCTACGTGCCGCCGGAGTTCTATCAGGTCGATCCGTTCCATCTGCCGCTCATCAACACGCTCGTGCTGCTGCTCTCGGGCTGCGCGGTCACCTGGGCGCACCACGCGCTGGTGCACAACGGGCCCCGCAAGGACGTGGCGAACGGTCTTCTGATCGCCGTGATCCTGGGCATCGCCTTCACGGGGCTGCAGGCCTACGAATACCGCTACCTGCTGGTCGAGCAGGACTGGACCTTCGGCGGGGACAAGTTCTTCTCGAACTTCTTCATGGCCACCGGCTTCCACGGCCTGCACGTCATCATCGGCACGATCTTCCTGTTCGTGTGCTACCTGCGGGTGCGCGCCGGCCATTTCACCGCCGAGAACCACATGGGCTTCGAGGCCGCGGCCTGGTACTGGCACTTC
>CAZPCU010000309.1:0-3154 GCA_964585075.1 uncultured Rhodobacterales bacterium | reverse complement strand
AGCACCTCGAAGCGCGGGTCCGCCTCGAACTGCGGCAGGTTCTCGGGCGCGGGGAAGGCCTGGAAGGCGTCGATGTCGCCGGCCATCATCGCCGCGAAGGCCGCGGTCGGATCGGAGATGAACTTGAAGGTCGCGCGCTCCAGCGCGGGGGCCTCGCCCCAGTAGCCGTCGTAGCGGGCGATTTCCACGCGGTCGCCCTGCACCCAGTCCACGAAGCGGAAGGGGCCCGTGCCCACCGGGTCCGTCTTGATGTCGGTCACGCTTTCGGGGGCCACGATCACCGCGTCGCCCCAGGCAAGGTTGAAGAGAAGGCTGCCCTCGGGACGGGACAGCGTGAGCCGCACGGTGAGCGGATCGACGACCTCGACGGTCTCGATCGCCTCGTAGAGCGCCTTCTGCGCGTTGGTGGAATCCTCCGCGAGGATGCGCTCCAGCGTGAACTTCACGTCCTCGGCGTCCATCGGCGTGCCGTCGTGGAAGGTCACCCCCTCGCGCAGCGTGAAGGTGTAGGTCAGCCCGTCATCCGAGATCTCCCAGCTTTCGGCGAGCCCCGGCACCACGGAGCCGTCCTCGCGGAAGCGCGTGAGCCCCTCGAAGATGTTGGCGTAGGTCACGTTGTCGATCGCCCCGGCCGCGGCCGAGGTCGGGTCCAGGTGTGGCGGTTCGAGCTGCATCGCCACGATGATGTCGTTGCGCTGGGCGAAGGCGGGCGCCGCGGCGAGCGCGAGCGCGGCAGCGAGCGCGAGACGGGTGAGCGTCATGGAAGTCTCCCTGGCTTCATGGCCCGGGCCGTGCCGGGGCCTTGCGCGAAGTCTGCGCCAGCCGCCGCGCGCTTGTCCAGACCGCTGCCCGGCCGCTCAGCGCAGCACGAGGCGCGGCGCGGGGCCGAGGGGGATCGGGCCCAGCGCGACGCGGCCATTCTCGAAGTTGAGCGGCACGTCCAGCGTCTCGCGGTTGCCGGAGAACCGCGCCAGCAGCGAGAGGCCGTCCTCCAGCCGGCGCGACAGCCCCTCGGGCAGCGCGCCGCTTTCCCGGCCCATGGAGAGGATCTCGCGCCAGTTGCGCGCCTTCAGCTCCACCCGGCCCGACGGCACGCCCTCGACGTCCACGGCGAGCCGGCCGGCGGCAAGGAGTTCCAGCTCACCCCACCGCGCCGCCGCGCGGGTGATGTCGATCCGCCGAGGTTGCGGGCGCGCCTCCTCGATGGCGGCCATGCTCCAGGGGCGGTCGAAGGTGATGTCCGCCTCCATCGAGACCGCTTCCAAGGTCTCGGGCAGGCCGCGGATCGGTCTCGGCGGCGCGATGCCCGCCGCGCTCAGCGCGACGGCATAGGCCGCGGGATCCTCGGGGTCCTGCTCGGCCGACGCGTCGAGGCGCGCCATCGCCCAGGCGCCGCGGTCCTTCGGCGCGACGCGGAGCGTCTCGGCCGACAGCGCGAGGCGTTCGAACTGCTCTGCCGGCGCGGGGCCGAGGGCGATCTCGGCGCGCATGCCCTCGCTTTCGAGCGACACGCCCGTTTCCGGCGTGGCGAAGCTCTGGCTGTCGGGCCAGGCGGCCACCAGGCGCCGGCCGGTCTCCAGCGGGCGCTCGATCACGAAATGCGGCGACTGCCAGGAGAGCCCCGTCTCCGGGTCGGCGAGCGCCACGTCGCGCCAGGTGATGGTGTAGCCCGAGGGAAACCCCGTGACCTCCACCCCGGCGTCGGCCTGCCAGCCGTCCTCCCGGCGCTCGGCCAGCCAGCGTTCCTGCGACCGCTCCAGCGAGGCCGCGGCCACGAACCACCAGCCAGGCAGGGCCAGCGCGACGATCAGCAGGACGATCAGCAGTTTTTTCATGGCGCGGCCCTATGGCGGTTTGCTCGCCGCCGTGTTTAACCCTGCGCCGATGGAAGGGCCAGACGCATGACGATGTGGGTGTTCGGCTACGGGTCGCTCCTCTGGAATCCCGGCTTCGCGGTCGCCGAGCGGCGCCTCGCCACGCTGCGCGGCTGGCACCGGAGCTTCTGCATGCGGTCGGTCCATCACCGCGGCACGCCCGAGGCGCCGGGGCTGGTGCTGGCGCTCGACGCGATGGCGGGCGCGGCCTGCAACGGCGTGGCGCTCGCCGCCGAGCCCGGGGCGGAGGAGGACGTTCTCGCCTATCTGCGGGCGCGCGAGCTGGTTTCCTCCGCATATCTGGAGAAGCGTCTGCCCCTCGATCTCGACGACGGGCGGCGCGTCGAGGCCGTCACCTATGTGATCGACCCCCGGCATGAACAGTATGTGCATCTCGACATGGAGGAGCAGGCGCGGATCATCGCCTCGGCCCATGGCGGGCGCGGCCCGAACGACGAGTATCTGCACAATACCGCGGCACATCTCGCCGAACTCGGCATCCGCGACGCCGATCTGGAGTGGCTTTCCGCCCGTGTCCGCGCCCTCAAGGCCACCGGCGGGGCATAGTGCCTTGGCTTGCCGTGCGTTAGCCCTTAGGGTGCGGGCCGATAGACAAGCGTCAGGAGCCTGTCCCTGATGGACAAGCCGGACCTCGAGGCCGCGCCGCAATTCTCCCAACCCGTCCGCCAGATCGTGCTGATGCTGCTCGTTCTCGCGTTGACGGCACTGGCCGTTTTCGTCGCGCTGCCGCGGGTGCTGCCGGTGTTCCAGGCGAACCCGTGGCTCAACGGCTTCATCATGGTCGTCTTCGTCATCGGCGTCTTCGCCTGTTTCTGGCAGGTGTTCCAGCTCATCGCCTCCGTGCGCTGGATCGAGGCGTTCGCCGAGGGGCGTCCCGGCGCGGCCGACATCCGCGCGCCGCAGCTTCTCGCGCCGCTCGGCACGCTTCTGCGCTCGCGGGGCAGGCGCATGCAGATCTCGGCCACCTCGACGCGCTCCATCCTCGACTCCGTGGGCACGCGGATCGAGGAGGCGCGGGAGATCACGCGCTACATCGTCAACACGCTCATCTTCCTCGGCCTGCTCGGAACCTTCTACGGCCTCGCCACCACGGTGCCTGCGGTGGTGGACACGATCCGCGGCCTCGCGCCCCAGGAGGGCGAGGAGGGCGTGCAGGTCTTCAACCGGCTGATGACCGGCCTCGAGGCGCAGCTCGGCGGCATGGGCGTGGCCTTCGCCTCCTCGCTTCTCGGTCTGGCGGGCTCGCTGGTCGTGGGGCT
>CAZPCU010000308.1:0-3209 GCA_964585075.1 uncultured Rhodobacterales bacterium | reverse complement strand
GAAGACCTGCGCGAGCCGGGCCTCGAGGCCGTGCACGATGATCTTCTCGTCGGGCAGGTCGAGGATGAAGTCGATGTTCTTCGCGCGCGCCTCCTGGCCGAGATACTGGCCGAGGTTGTCGAGCATCCTGCAGAGATCGAAAGGCTCCTCCTCCTCCTTCACGAGTTCGCTGTCGAGCCGCGAGGCGTTCGAGATGTCGCTGACCAGCCGGTCTAGGCGGCGCACGTCGTGGTCGATCACGTCGAGAAGCTTCTGGCGATGGTCCTCGCGGCTGGCGACGCGGAGGGTGCCCACGGCGGAACGCAGGCTCGCCAGCGGGTTCTTGATCTCGTGCGCGACATCGGCGGCGAACTGCTCGTTCGCGTCGATCCGCTCGTAAAGCGCGTTGACCATGCCGCGAAGCGCACCGGAAAGCCGCCCGATCTCGTCCGGCCGCGCGGTGAGGTCGGGGATGCGCACGCGCCCGGGCCCGCCCATGCGGCCAGGCTCGCGCCGGTCGCCGATCTCGGCCGCCGCGGCCAGTTCGTGGAGCGGGTTGGAGATGGTGGAGGCCAGCACGAGGCTGAGGCCGATGGAGACGAGGATGGCCACGATGAACATCTGCAGCACGCGCTCGCGTTCGGCGCGGACCATCTGGTCGATCTCGCCCGCCGCGCTCGCCATGGCGACCACGCCCACCGCCTGCCCGGCAACCTGGATCGGCGTGGCGACGGTGATGATGCTGCCCCCGTCCTCGTCCTTCGCGGATTCCACGACCGTGCGGCCCGAGAGCGCGGCCGAGGCGGCGGGCGCGAGCTGCGCCTCGAGCGGCGCGGACCTCTCGTTGCCGAACACGCGCGCGGCGCCTTCCATCGTGTCCCAGAAGTTCGAGAGCGTATCGGAGAGAACGGTGCGCGCCGCCTCTTCCCGCAGCGCCTGCAGGGGCTCCGACGCCGTCTCGCCCTCGCGATGGTCGAGCGCGGCGCCGCTGCCGTCGAACAGGTAGACCTCCACGCCGCGCCGGAGGTCGAGCCCCTCGAGCGTCTCGCGCGGGTCGAGCCCGTCGGCGCCGCCGAGCCTGGCCGGGCCGGATCCGCCGAGCTGGGCCTCGAACACGTCGGCCACGAGCTGCGCCTCGCCCACGAGGCCCGCGGCACGCTGCAGGGCGAGACTGTCGCGCGAGGAATTGAGATAGAGGATGCCCGCGACCAGGATGTTCAGGGCGATCAGGTTGAAGACGATGATCTTCCGGGTAAGCGGAGACCGGCGCAACGACAGCAGCCCGCGCCGCTCGCGCGGCGCGTCACGCAGCGTGCCGCCGGGCGCGACCCAGTCTTCGCCGAAGACGATATCGGCGTCGCGCCTGTCCGTGGGCTGCCCCAAGCCCGTGCCCTCCGCCAGAGCCATACGCTCTATTCTTCGTTGTAGCGGTAGCCGATCCCGTAGAGCGTCTCAATGGCGGAAAACTCCGCGTCCACGCCGCGCATCTTCTTCCGGAGCCGCTTGATATGGCTGTCGATGGTCCGGTCGTCCACGTAGACCTGGTCGTCATAGGCGACGTCCATGAGCTGGTCGCGGCTCTTGACGAAGCCGGGCCGCTGGGCGAGCGCCTGAAGCAGAAGGAACTCGGTGACCGTCAGCGAGACGTCGTTGCCCTTCCACGTCACCGCGTGGCGCAGGGGATCCATGGTGAGGTTGCCGCGCACCATCACCTTCGTCTCCTCGCTCTGGCCGACGGCGTCGCCGGCCACCGCGTCCTGGCGGCGCAGGAGGGCACGGATGCGCTCCACCAACAGCCTTTGCGAGAAGGGTTTCTTGACGTAGTCGTCGGCCCCCATGCGCAGGCCGAGCACCTCGTCGATCTCGTCGTCCTTGGACGTCAGGAAGATGACCGGCATCGCGGACTTCTGGCGAAGCCGCTGGAGAAGGTCCATCCCGTCCATGCGGGGCATCTTGATGTCGAGCACCGCCATGTCGGGCAGTTTCCGGTTGAACGCCTCCAGCGCCGACTGGCCGTCATTGTAGGTTTCGACCTCGAACCCCTCGGCCTCCAGGGTCATGGCGACCGACGTGAGAATGTTCCGGTCGTCGTCGACCAGTGCGATCTTAGACATGCCAGCTGTCCTTGTGCTGCTCTTGAGCCCTTCGAGTTTTTCCATGATCATGAGCCTCCCGCGCTTTCCGATCAATCCCACAGTGATTCGCATTCATCCTACGAGGCGATTGCGCCACAATTTGGTTAGTGGCCGCTCAATTACGGCATTCCGTGGACAACGGCGCGACGGGCTTCGGCCATGATTGCGCTAACCCGTTGACTGGTTGCGCTAACGCCGCCGGCTTCGCTGTTCACCTTCCGCGGCCGCGTGCTAAAGACGCCGACACCGGCGGCCGGGGCGCGCGGCCCGGAGGCGGCGCAAGGCCCCGACCGGCAAAAGAGCGGCGCGCAGGGACGCGGCGAAAGGGAGCAAGGCAAGATGACCATCGGACGGGTGAACCCGAACTTCCGCCTCGAGGACCAGGGCATCGGGGGCGTCGGCACTGTCTATTACAACCTGACGGAGCCTGCGCTGGTCGAAGCGGCGCTGAAGCGCGGCGAGGGCACGCTGGGCCGCGGCGGGGCGTTCCTCGTGACGACGGGCAAGTTCACCGGCCGCTCGCCCAAGGACAAGCACGTGGTCCGGACGCCGGACGTGGCCGAACACATCTGGTGGGACAACAACGCCGAGATGTCGCCCGAAGGGTTCGACGCGCTGCACGCCGACATGATCGACCATCTTCAGGGCCGCGATCTCTTCGTGCAGGATCTCGTGGGCGGCGCCGATCCGGCCTACTCGATCGACGTCCGTGTCGTGACCGAGCTCGCCTGGCACGGGCTCTTCATCCGGCACCTCCTGCGCCGGCCCGAGCGCGAGACGCTCGACCGTTTCACGGCCGACTACACGATCATCAACGCGCCGTCTTTCCGCGCCGACCCCGAGCGCCACGGCTGCCGCTCGGACACGGTGATCGCGCTCAACTTCGAGAAGAGGCTCATCCTGATCGGCGGCACCGAATACGCCGGGGAAAACAAGAAGTCCGTCTTCACGCTGCTCAACTACATCCTGCCGGAGAAGGGCATCATGCCGATGCACTGCTCGGCCAACCATGCCCGCGGCAACCCGGTGGACACCGCCATTTTCTTCGGCCTGTCGGGCACCGGCAAGACGACGCTCTCCGCCGACGGCACGCGC
>CAZPCU010000307.1:0-3214 GCA_964585075.1 uncultured Rhodobacterales bacterium | reverse complement strand
CAAGGACATCACCCTGTCGGTGATCGGCCGTACCGGCACCGCGGGCGGCACCGGCCATGTGATCGAGTATTGCGGCGAGGCGATTCGCAGCCTTTCCATGGAAGGCCGGATGACCGTCTGCAACATGGCGATCGAGGGCGGCGCGCGCGCCGGGCTGATCGCGCCGGACGAAACCACCTTCGAGTACATCAAGGGCCGGCCGCACACCCCCAAGGGCGCCCAGTGGGAGCAGGCGCTGGAGTGGTGGAAGACGCTCCGCTCCGACCCGGACGCGGAGTGGGACAAGGTGTTCACGCTCCGCGCGGAGGACATCGCGCCCGTCGTCACCTGGGGCACCAGCCCCGAGGACGTTCTGCCCATCACCGGCGCCGTGCCCGACCCCGAGAGCTTCGAGGGGGGCAAGGTATCCGCCGCGAAGCGCGCGCTCGAATACATGGGGCTGGAACCCGGCACGCCGCTCTCGGAGATCGAGATCGACACGGTCTTCATCGGCTCCTGCACCAACGGGCGCATCGAGGACCTGCGCGCCGCCGCGGACGTGCTCAGGGGGCGCAAGATCAAGCCCGGCCTGCGCGCCATGGTGGTGCCGGGCTCCGGCCTCGTGCGCGCCCAGGCCGAGGAGGAGGGCCTCGCGGACATCTTCACCGAGGCGGGCTTCGAATGGCGCCTCGCCGGCTGCTCCATGTGCCTCGCCATGAACCCAGACCAGCTCGCCCCGGGCGAGCGTTGCGCGGCGACCTCGAACCGCAACTTCGAGGGCCGCCAGGGCCGCGGCGGACGGACCCACCTGATGAGCCCGGCCATGGCGGCGGCGGCAGCGGTGACCGGACGGCTGACAGATGTGCGCGACCTCGTCTAGGCGCACAGCGTCCGGCGCGACCGCTCCGGCCGCGGAGGGGCCGGGCGCCGCCGCGCTGGCCACGCCTCGGCATCGAGCGGTGGGCCGACACGTCCGACCGTTCGTCAATCCGCGTCACGGCGGCGCGGGGGCTCGCCCTGCCCACGCCGGGACCGTCCCGGCGCCTCGGCGCGCCGGACCCGCCTGAAAGGACTCCCATGGAAAAGTTCACGACAGTCACCGGCATCGCCGCCCCCCTGCCCCTGATCAACGTCGACACCGACATGATCATCCCCAAGCAGTTCCTGAAGACGATCAAGCGCTCGGGGCTCGGCAGGCATCTCTTCGAGGAGATGCGCTACGACGAGAACGGCGAGGAGAACCCGGATTTCGTTCTCAACCGCCCGCCCTACCGCGATGCCGAGATCCTGATCGCGGGCGAGAATTTCGGCTGCGGTTCGAGCCGCGAGCACGCGCCGTGGGCGATCAAGGATTTCGGCATCCGCTGCATCATCGCGCCGAGCTACGCCGACATCTTCTTCAACAACTGCTTCAAGAACGGCATCCTGCCCATCGTCCTGCCGAAGGAGCAGGTGGACGAGCTGATGAAGGACGCCGGCAAGGGCGCCAACGCCCGCATGACGATCGACCTCGAGGCGCAGACCGTCACCAGCTCCGACGGCGAGGTCTTCGCGTTCGAGATCGACCCGTTTCGCAAGCGCTGCCTTCTCGAAGGGCTCGACGAGATCGGCCTGACCCTCGAAAAGGCCGCCGCGATCGACAGCTTCGAGGCCGACCTGGCGCAATCGCGTCCCTGGATCTGACTGCAACCGCGGCGACGCACGCCGCGATCCCAGCCCAGCCCAGTCAAGGGCCTGCCCTCAAAATAGTGCCCGCTGACCCGGCACCCCCGACATCTTGATGGTGCTCGGGGCCGTGCCCTTTTCCCTCCACAAACTTGATGCAAAGCCGCACCAGTTCGCCCGCAAAACCGCCGTGAAGAAATCGTTAACCATCACAGACGGTTGGCAGACCAAATGAAAGTGGGCCAAAATTGGGCAAGAATGAGGCAGGCCGGGCCAACCGGCGTAAAACGGCAAACACGGGCCCCCGCCTCGGCGGGAACGCGCCCGGGGCAGATGGGGTGCGACCCTGGTGATGACGCGCGTGGCCAATGGCGCCCTCCGAGGGCTGCTAGCCGCTCTTCTCGTGGCGACCCCGTCGCTGCTGCTGCCGGGCGTCAGCGCCGACACGACGCAGGTCGTGGCGCTCGTCGGCCTCGCGCTCGCGCTCCTCGTCTGGATCGAATACGCCTCGCATTATCCCAGCCTCGTCGAGTTCCGCGACGCGCCGCCCTTCAACCGCATCCGCTTTCTCGGCCTCTTCGCGACCGTGTTCTTCCTGTCGCTGCTCGTGCGCGGGCAGGCGGAGGCGTCGGGGCTGACGCTCTTCATCCTCGCCCTCGGCCACGTCCTGGGCATGATTCTCGACTTTCCCTACAGCCCGGTCCGCCTCGTGATGCTGAGCCTGCCCGAAACGGCCACGACCGGGCAGGTGCTGCTGGTGCGCGCCGCGGCGGGCCTCGCCTTCATCGCGGCGTTCTTCTCGTTCATCGTGTTCTATCTGATCCTGAAGCTGGCGGACTGGCCGCGCCGCATGGGCGCGTTCAACGTCTGGGTGAACCTGCCCACGTTCGATCCCACCACCAGCGGCGACGTCGTCATCCGCCTTCGCCGCGACGCCAACATTAACATTGCGTTAGGGTTTCTTCTGCCATTCGTTCTCCCGGCGGTGATGAAGGGCGTCAGCGCCGTCTTCGGCCCGGGCTCCATCGACGCCGGGCAAACGATGGTATGGATGATCGCGGCATGGGCCTTTCTTCCCCTCAGCCTGCTGATGCGGGGCATCGCGATGAACCGCGTGGCGGACATGATCGCCGAGATGCGGCGCCGCTCCACCGCCTCGCACGACCGGCACCCCGAGGCGCTCGCCCCCTCCGGCTGATCGGTGCCGCCCTCGCCGCCGCGTTCGCGGCCCTCGCGGCACCCGCCCCGGCGCAGGACACGCTCCGCCTCGCCACGTGGCACGCCGCGCTGTCGCGGGACGGGCCGGGCCTGCTGCTGCGCGACATCCTGTCGGGCGAGGATGCGCAGGTCGCCGTCGCGCTCGCCGCCATCGCCGAGGTCGCGCCTGACATCCTGCTGCTGACGGGGATCGACATGGATCCCGGCGGCGCGACCCTCGCCGCCCTGCAGGACGCGCTGGCGCGCGCCGGCACACCCTACCCGCACGGCTACGCCCCGCCCTCGAACGCGGGCCACCCCACGGCGCTCGATCTCGACGGCGACGGCCGCGCCGGCACCGCACGCGACGCGC
>CAZPCU010000306.1:0-3227 GCA_964585075.1 uncultured Rhodobacterales bacterium | reverse complement strand
TTGGCCGCGAGCGCCGAGACGTGATGGCGCCGGACCACCCAGATGAGCGAGGCCGCGAGCATCATGATCCAGATGTTGATCGCCATGAGCGCCGAGGGCACATGCAGGTAGATGATCTTGACGGTGGAGCCCTGGCGGAAATCGTCGGGCGTGAAGAAGAAGCCCCAGACCAGCCCCACCGCGAGGCAGATCGCCGCCCCCCAGGACACCCAGGGCAGCAGCCAGCCCGACAGGCGCAGGAACTTCACGGGGTTCGCCCATTCCCAGATCGACCGGCTCGCGCGCTGTTCCATGATCCTCCCTCTCGTCGCGCCTGATCTAGTCCCTGCCAGCCCCGGGCGCAATTCACATCAGCGCAGGTTTATCCTCAGTACCGCAGCGGAGGCGAAGGGCAAAAGCGCGATGGTGCCGCAGGTGAGCCCGGCGAGGAGCGCGGCGGGCGTGGCCACGGCCAGCCCCTCTGCCCCCCGCCGCGCCACCTCGGCCCCGAAGATGAGCGTCGGCACGTAGAGCGGCAGCACCAGGAGCGACAGGAGCAGCCCGCCCCGCTTGATCCCGACGGTGAGCGCCGCGCCGAAGGTGCCGATGACGGAAAGCGCCGGCGTGCCGAGCGCGAGCGACACCACGAGCCAGGCATAGCCCCCCGGGGCGAGGTTCATCAGCACGCCGAGGGCCGGCGCGGCCAGCACCAGCGGCAGCCCGGTGGTCAGCCAGTGCGCCAGCGCCTTGACCGAGACCAGCGCCTCGAGCGGCAGCGGCGCGGTGGCCAGCAGGTCGAGGCTGCCGTCCTCCCAGTCGAGCGCGAAGATGCGGTCGAGCGAGAGCAGGCAGGCGAGAAGCGCCCCCACCCAGAGGATGCCGGGCGCGATCCGCCCGAGCAGCGCCATGTCCGGCCCGACGCCGAAGGGCACCAGCACCGTCACGATCAGGAAGAAGGCGAGCCCGAGCCCGAAGCCCCCGCCCGCGCGCACGGCGAGCTTCAGGTCGCGGGAGAGAAGCGCGATCACAGGAACGCCTCGTCCTCGGCCGAGGCGCGGGGCCGCGCCTTGAGCGGGGTCACGTCCAGCACCTCGGCCTCGAGGCCGAGGTCGATATGCGTGGCGATGAGCGCCGCGCCCCCCCGCGCGAGATGCGCGCGCACCGCCTCGGCGAAAAGCCCCACCGAGGCCGCGTCGAGCGAGACCGTGGGCTCGTCCAGCGCCCAGACGGGCCGGCCCGTGACCAGAAGCCGCGCCAGCCCGAGGCGGCGCTTCTGCCCGGCCGAGAGCGCGCCCGCCGGCCGGTCCGCCAGCGCGCGGAGGTCGAAGGCCGCGAGCGCGGGCGCGATGTCGCCCGTGCCGAAGACGCGCGCCCAGAAGGCGAGGTTCTCGGTCACGGTGAGCGTGGCCTTGAGCCCGTCGGCGTGCGCCGCGTAGGCGATGGCGTCGGGCGCGGCCTCGATCCGGCCCTCGAGCTGCGGCTGCAGCCCGGCCACCGTGCGCAGGAGCGTCGTCTTGCCCGAGCCGTTGGGCCCGCGCAGGATCAGCGCCGCGCCCGGGGGGAGCGCGAAGGAGACGTGCTCGAGCACCGGGACGCCGCCGCGGCTGACGGCAAGATCGTGGACGGACAACAGCATCGCCAGCGCCTTAGCCCATCCACCGGGCGGGGGGAAGGCGGCTCATCGGCGCCCGGCCCGCGGGCGCTCAGACGGGCAATGCGGCGAGCGCGATGCGCCGGCCCTCCGAGAGAAGCACGTTGTAGCTGCGGCAGGCGGGGCCGGTGGCCATCACCTCCACGCCGATGCCCGCCTCCTCCAGCCGGGCGCGCAGCTCGGCCGGGATATGGGCGATCTCCGCCCCGGTGCCCACGAACAGAACGTCGATCTCTCCCGCGAGGGCGAGAAGGCTCTCGGCGTCCTCGTAGCCGCCCCAGCCTGCCGGGCCGCTCGGGCCCAGAAGGAGCGCGCCCTCGCGCGCCTCGCCGCCCACCCGGAAGAAGCCGGGGCCGTAGCCGTCCACCGGCACGGCGTCGGTATAGACAACCTCGTTGAGGCGCATGCGGGATCTCCCTCAGCCGTCGAAGACCGGGGCTCCGGTTATCACGGCGAGCGCGATCACGCCATAGGCGGCCCGGCGGTAGAGCCGCTCCCGCTCCGGGTCGAAGAGCCGCTGGCCGAGGAGCGTGGTGGCGAAATAGGGCACGGCGAGAAGCGCGGCGAACCATGCCGTCGCCGCCCCGCCCCCCAGCCCGCGGAGCGCGAGGTTGGCCACGATCACCACGTCGAGGACGGCGAGGAAGAGGATCGTGTTGGCGCGCACCGCCCGCGCCGCCCGGTTGGAGGCGAGGTAGAAGAGGATCACCACCGGGCCCGTGAGCCCCGTCATCCCGCCCACGAACCCCGCCGCCGCGCCGATGGCGGCGAGGCCGGGCGCGCGCAGCCGCGCGTGGTAGCGCCAGCCCGTGGCGACAGCCGCCAGCGTGGCCGCCGCCACGCCGGTGACGATCCAGCGCAGCGTCGTCTCGGGCAGCGCGCCCAGCGCCCAGACGCCCGCGGGCACGGTAAGGGCTGCGGCGAGCGCGAGAAGCCCGACCTCGCCGCGGTCCGCCTCGCCCCAGGCGCGCGGCAGGAGCGCGGCGGTGCTCGCCACGCCCGTGAGCGTGATGAGGAGGACGATCTCCGCCGGTGGCAGGAAGAGCCCCGCCACGGGCACGAAGATCAGAGCCGTGCCGAAGCCGGTGAAGCCGCGGACGATCCCCGCGATGGCGATGGTGAGGGCGAGCCAGGCCGCGCCGGGTGTCGCCAGCGCGGCCGAAAGGCCCTCAGGCATCCACGTCGGCGAACTGCGTTCCGGCGGAGGCGTCGGGCTTCGACCAGTCGCGCTTCACCCCGAGGACCAGAAGGATCGTCGAGGCCACGAAGATCGAGGAATAGGTGCCGACGATCACGCCCCAGATCATCGCGAAGACGAAGCCGCGGATCACGTCGCCGCCGAGCACGAAGAGCGAGATCAGCGCGAGCAGCGTCGTCACCGAGGTCATGAAGGTGCGCGAGAGCGTCTCGTTGATCGAGATGTTCAGAACCTCGCGGAGCGGGCGCTTCTTGTATTTCATCAGGTTCTCTCGCACCCGGTCGAAGACCACGACCGTGTCGTTCAGCGAATAGCCCACGATGGTCAGCAGCGCCGCGATGATCGCGAGGTCGAACTTGATCTGGAGCTCGGAGAAGATGCCGATGGTCAGGATCACGT
>CAZPCU010000305.1:0-3234 GCA_964585075.1 uncultured Rhodobacterales bacterium | reverse complement strand
GGCGAGACGCCTGCGGTGGAGGCGATGTTGAGGATCGCGCCCGCGCCTTGCACCTTCATCGCCGGGACGAGCGCGCGCGCGGTCAGGTAGACCGACTTGCAGTTGACGGCGAAGACGCGGTCGAAATCGGCCTCGCTCACCTCGTCCATGGGCGCCGGCAGATGGGTGACGCCCGCATTGTTCACGAGGATGTCGAGGCGCCCGAAGGCGGCTTGCGCGGCCTCCGCCATCGCGGCCACGCTCTCGCCGTCCGCGACATCGACCCGGCAGGGCAGCGCCGCGTCCCCGATCTCGGCCGCCATCGCCTCCGCGCCCCTGCCGTCGAGATCGGCCACGAGCACGCGCGCGCCCTCGGCCGCGAAGCGCCGCGCGATCCCCGCCCCGAAGCCCGAGGCGGCCCCGGTGACGATGGCGGTCTTGCCTGCTAATCTCATGCCGGTCCCTCCCTGCCGCGAGAGAGTGCAGGAAACCGGGCGGGGCGCAAGGAGGGGCGATGGGGCAGGTCGATTTCTGGGTCTCCGTGGGGAGCACCTACAGCTATCTCACCCTGATGCGGATCGGCGAGGTGGCCGAGCGCGCGGGCGTTTCGCTGCGCTGGCGGCCCTTCGACGTGCGCGCCCTGCTGACGCGGCAGAAGAACGTGCCGTTTGCCGACAAGCCGGCCAAGCTCGCTTACATGTGGAGGGACATCGGGCGCCGCGCCGCCGCGCGGGGGCTCTCGCCCCGGCTTCCGGCGCCCTATCCCATCGCCGAGCTGGCCCGCGCCAACCGGGTGGCCGTTCTGGGGATGCGGGAGGGCTGGGGCGAAGCGTATCTCCGCGCCACCTACCGGCGCTGGTTCGAGAAGGGCGAGCCCCCGGGCGAGGATCCGAACCTCTCGACTGTCCTCGCCGAGCTTGGTCTGAACGCGCGCGAGACGCTGGCGCGCGCGGATGAGCCCGGGATCGTGAAGGCCCTCGCGGACGAGACGGACGCAGCGGAACGGGCAGGGCTCTTCGGCGTGCCGAGCTTCACCGTGGGCGGCGAGCTTTTCTGGGGCGACGACCGGCTCGAGGACGCGCTGTCCTGGGCGCGGGAGGGACGCGTCGGCGCGGTCTAGCCGTGCCGCGCGGCCACCGTCTTGAGCGCGGTGAAGCCGAAGAGCGCCTCGAGGCCCTTCTCCCGGCCGTGGCCCGAGAGTCCCGTCCCGCCGAAGGGCAGCTCCACCCCGCCGCCCGCGCCATAGTCGTTGAGGAAGACCTGGCCCGCGCGCAGCCGCCGCGCCAGGCGCATCTGCCGTCCGCCGTCCGCGGTCCAGACCCCGGCGACGAGGCCGTAGCCCGTGCCGTTGGCGATGGCAGCGGCCTCCTCCTCGCCGTCGAAAGGGATGAGGCACTGGACGGGGCCGAAGATCTCCTCCCGCGCGAGCCGGTGGTCGGGCGGCACGTCGCTTAAAAGCACGGGCGCCACGTAATGCCCGCCCGTGGGCGCGTTCGAGGCGATGCGCCCCGCACCCGCGCGGGACAGATCGGCGCCCTCGGCGAGGTAGCCCTCCACGACCGCCTTCTGCCGGGCCGAGATGAGCGGGCCGAGCGGCCGGTCCTCGAGCGCGGGGCCGGCCTCCAGCGCGGCGTAGCGGTCGGCCATCCGCCCGGCGATCTCGGCGTAGCGGGGGCGCTCCACGAGGATCCGTGAGGCCGCCGAGCAGGTCTGCCCCGCGTTCTGGATCCCCGCGCCCACGAGGAAGGGCAGCGCGGCCTCCGCGTCGGCGTCGGCGAAGACGATCTGCGGAGACTTTCCGCCGAGCTCCAGCGTCACCGGCACGACGTTCGCCGCCGCCGCCGCCTGCACCGTCCGCCCGGTCGCCACCGAGCCCGTGAAGCTCAGGTGATCGATGCCCGGGTGGCCCGCAAGCGCCGCGCCGGCGGCCTCTCCGGTGCCGGGGACGACGTTCAGCGCGCCTGCGGGCAGGCCCGCGCGCTCGGCCAGATGGGCGAAGAAGAGCGCGGTCAGGCAGGCTTCCTCTGCGGGCTTCAGGACGCAGGCGTTGCCGGCGGCGAGCGCCGCGCCCACGGAGCGCCCGATGATCTGCATCGGATAGTTCCAGGGCACGATATGGCCGGTGACGCCATGCGGCTCGCGGAGCGTATAGACGGTGTAGCCCTCTCGGAAGGGGATCGTCGCCCCCATGAGCTTGTCCGCCGCGCCGCCGTAGAACTCCATGTAGCGCGCGAGCGCGGCGGCGTCGGCGCGCGCCTGGGAGAGCGGCTTGCCCACGTCGAGCGCCTCCAGCCGGGCGAGCGTCTCGGCGTGCTCCTCGACGAGCCGCCCGAGGCGCGAGAGCGCGCGCCCCCGCGCCGCCGCATCCGCCGCGCCCCAGTCGCCGGCAAGCGCAGTGCGCGCGGCGGCGACGGCGGCGTCCACCTCGGCCGGGCCGCCGCCGGCGATCTCGGCCAGCGAGCCGCCGTCGGAGGGGTTTTCCAGCAGCAGCCGCGCGCCGCTCTCTGGCGCGATCCAGGCGCCCCCCACGAGGCAGCGGGCGGGATCGAAGGGAAGCTCAGGAAGCGGCATCGGTCGTCTCCGTGGCGGATGGCGGCGCGGGCAGGCGGGGCGCGGCGGCGATCAGCTCCTGCGTATAGGGGTGGCGCGGCGCGGAGAAGACCTTCTCGGTCGCGCCCTCCTCCACGATCTCGCCCGCGCGCATCACGAGAAGCCGGTCGGTGACGCGGCGCACCACGGTCAGGTCGTGGCTGATGAAGAGATAGGAGAGGCTCAACTCGCCCGACAGCCGCGCGATGAGGTCCAGGATCTGGGCGCGCACCGAGACGTCGAGCGCCGACACCGCCTCGTCGAAGACGATGAGTTCGGGGCGGATGATGAGCGCGCGCGCGATGGCGATGCGCTGGCGCTGGCCGCCCGAGAACTCGTGGATGAACTTCGTGGCGTCCCGGGCCGAGAGGCCCACCGCCTCGAGCGCCTCGGCCACCGCGCGGTTCCGCGCTTCGCCCCGGGGCGGGGCGTCGAGCAGGTGGAAGGGTTCGGTGACCAGCCGCGCCACGCGATGACGGGGGTTGAAGCTGCCATAGGGGTCCTGGAAGACCACCTGCATCTTCCGGCGGACCTCCGGGTTGGGGCGGTGGCCGGTGAAGACCGGGGCGCCCTCCATGCGGATCTCGCCTTCCTGCAGCGCGTCGAGCCCGAGGATCGCGCGGGTGAGGGTGGACTTGCCGCAGCCCGACTCGCCCACGAGGCCCA
>CAZPCU010000304.1:0-3236 GCA_964585075.1 uncultured Rhodobacterales bacterium | reverse complement strand
CGGAAAGCCCCATCGCGCGGCCCACCTCACGGATCGCGCGCTTGCCGCGGTAGTGGATGACGGTGGCGCAGAGCCCCGCGCGATGGCGGCCGTAGCGGGCGTAGATCCACTGGATCACCTCCTCGCGGCGCTCGTGCTCGAAATCCACGTCGATGTCGGGCGGCTCGTCCCGCGCCTCCGAGACGAAGCGCTCGAAGACCATGGTGCCGATCTCGGGCGAGACGGAGGTGACGCCGAGGCAGTAGCAGACCACCGAGTTCGCCGCCGATCCCCGCCCCTGGCAGAGGATGCCGCGCGTGCGCGCGAAGGCGACGATGTCGTTGACGGTCAGGAAATAGGGCTCGTAGTTGAGCTTGGCGATGAGCGCGAGCTCGTGCTCGAGCATGGCGCGCACCCGTTCCGGCGCGCCCTCCGGATAGCGCCGGGCGAGCCCCGCCCGGGCAAGCCGGGCCAGCCGGTCGCGCGGGCGCTCGCCGTCGGCCACCTCGGAAGGATACTCGTAGCGGAGCGCGTCGAGCGAGAAGCTGCAGCGCCGCGCCAGCGCCTCCGCCCGCGCGACCGCCGCCTCGTGGCCGCGGAAGATCCGGCGCATCTCCGCCTCCGAGCGCAGCCGCTGTTCGGCGTTGGCGAGCGCCGCGCGGCCGAGCGCGTCCACCCGCGTGCCGGTGCGGATGGCGGTGAGCACGTCGGCGAGCCGGCGGCGCCGGCCGTGATGCATCATGGGCCGCGCGGTGGCGAGGGTCGGCAGGGCAAGCCGCGCGGCCTCCGCCGCCCAGAGGTCGAAGCGCGCCCGGTCCTGCCCGTCATAGGCCGGGGCGAGCGCGAGGTGCAGGCGTTCTCCGAAGCGTCGGGCGAGGCGCGCCGCCTGCCGCCGCCAGTCCTCGGGCCACTCCAGCGCCCGGGCGGGCGGGTGCAGCAGGAGCTCGAGCCCCTCCATCCCCTCCAGGATGTCCTCCATGCGGAGCGCGCAGCCGCCCTTGGGCGCGCGCAACCGCCCGCGCGAGATCAGCCGGCAGAGCCGCGCCCAGCCCGCGCGCGTGGCGGCGAGCGCGGTGATCTCGGGGCCGTCCACCGGCACGAGCCGCGCGGCCGGGATGAGGCGCGGCACGTTCCGGATCGCCGCCGAGGGGCCGGGGGCGCAGCCCTCGGGCGCGGGCGGGCCGATCGGCCCCCGGGCCGCCTCGAGCGCATCGCGCTCGGCCACCTCGCGGGCGATCTCGCGCGCCGCGGCATGGGCCCGGACGATCCCCGCAACCGAGTTCTCGTCGGCCACGGCGATGGCGGACAGCCCCATGAGCGCGGCGCGGCGCATGTATTCCTCGGGATGCGAGGCGCCGGTCAGGAAGGTGAAGTTCGAGGTGATCGAGAGTTCCGCGGCCATGACGAGTCGGCAGTATATTCACGTTTTGTTCTATTTTGGAGTCCGCTGCCGGGCCCCCGCTCAGATCCGGCCGCGGAACTCGTCGAGAACCTGCTCGTAGACCACCCGCTTGAAGGGCACGATCACGCCCGGCAGATCCTCGGGCGGAATCCAGCGCCATTCCGAGAACTCGGGGTGATCCGTGGCGATGTTCACGTCGGCGTCCGAGCCGACGAAGCGCGCCAGCACCCATTTCTGCTTCTGCCCCCGGTAGCGGCCCTTCCAGACCCGGGGCACGAGGTCGTGCGGCAGGTCGTAGGTGACCCATCCCTCCGTCTCGCCCTCGACGCGCACCAGCTCGGCGGGAATGCCCGTCTCCTCGCGAAGTTCGCGCAGCGCCGCCTCGCGCGGCGTCTCGTCCGCGTCGATACCGCCCTGCGGCATCTGCCAGGCGGCCACATCGCTGTCGATGCGCTGGCCCACGAAAACCTCGCCCCGCGGGTTGGCGAGCATCACGCCCACGCAGGGCCGGTAGGGCAGGCGCTCGATCTCTTCCGGCGTCATCCGGCGCTCACTCCGCGAAAAGGAAGACCTTCGGAGAAGGTCTTTCGGCCCCGGGCGCCCGCGAAGGATCTTCGGAGGAGATCCTTCGCAGGCCCCGGCACGGAAACGTCAGGGCTGCGCCGGGCCGAGCGCCATGAGCCCCTTGAGGATGTCGATCGCGGAGGCGAGCTGGTAGTCCTCCTCGCGCAGGCGCGCGGACGCCTCGGCCCTGGCCCGCTCCTCCTCGATCTGCCGGATCTCGTCTTCCGACAGCGAGTCATTGTCCAGACGACCGCGGAGATCGGCCTCCGAGCGCAGGCCGCGCCCGTCCTCGGCTTCATCCTCGGTCTCGGCCGTGCGGCGGGGCTGCTCCACCAAGATGTCGGGCGAGACGCCGTAGTAGCGCGCGGTCGTCAGCCGCATCGCACCGTCGCCCCGCAGGGGCATCACCGTCTGCACCGAGCCCTTGCCGAAGCTCTTGGTGCCAACCACCACGGCGCGGCGGTGATCCTGGAGCGCGCCGGCGACGATCTCGGACGCGGAGGCCGAGCCGCCGTTGATGAGCACCACGATCGGCTTGCCCTCTGCGAGGTCGCCCGGCGTGGCGTTGTAGCGGTCGCCCTCCTCCGGGACGCGCCCGCGGGTCGAGACGATCTCGCCCTTCTCTAGGAAGGCATCGGCGACCCGGATCGCCTGGGTGAGAAGTCCGCCCGGGTTGTTGCGGAGGTCGAGCACGATCCCGTTGATGTTCTCCATGCCGCCCGCGGCCTCGATCTGCTCTTCCAGCCCGGCCTCGAGGTTTTCGTAGGTCTGGTCGTTGAAGGTCGTCACGCGGAGCACCACGCTGTCGCCCTCCAGGCGGGAACGGACGGCCGTCAGCGTGATCGTGTCGCGGATGATCGACACGTCGAAGGGTTCGGGCTCGCCCTCCCGGACCACGGTGATGATGATCTCGGACCCCACGGGCCCGCGCATCAGGTCCACCGCCTCGTCGAGCGTGAGCCCGAGAACCGATTCGCCGTCCACATGGGTGATGAAATCGCCCGCCTCGATTCCGGCCGCCTCGGCCGGCGTCCCGTCGATGGGCGAGACCACCTTCACGAAACCGTCTTCCTGCGTGACCTCGATCCCGAGCCCGCCGAACTCGCCCCGCGTCTGCACGCGCATGTCCGCCGCGTCCTCGGGGGAGAGGTAGCTCGAATGCGGGTCGAGCGAGGTCAGCATGCCGTTGATCGCGGCCTCGATGAGCTCGCCCTCGTCCACCTCTTCCACGTACTGCGCGCGGATACGCTCGAAGATGTCCCCGAAGAGGTCGAGCTGCTCGTAGACGCTG
>CAZPCU010000303.1:0-3240 GCA_964585075.1 uncultured Rhodobacterales bacterium | reverse complement strand
CATCGACCGCGTTCAGGCGGTGATGGACGGCACGTGGGAGAGCACCGACACCTGGCACGGGATCGGAGAGGAGATGGTGGTGATCGGCGAGATCACCGACGCCGTGCCGGACGAGGTCCGCGAGGAGGCGATCGCGCTCAGGGACTCCATCGCGGCGGGCGAGTATCACCCCTTCACCGGTCCGCTCGACAGGCAGGACGGCACGTCCTGGCTCGCCGAGGGCGAGGTGGCCGACGACGGCACGCTGCTCGGGATGGACTTCTACGTCGAGGGCCTGGCGGGCGACATCCCGAACTGATCGCCCTTCCATGGCCAGGGGGCGCCCGGCCGCGGGCGCCCCTTGCACTTGCCAGCGACCTCCGGCCAGATCTTGCCGCCACAGCCGCAACGGACCGCCGCGATGCCCCGCCGACCCAACCTTCCCGACTCCGCCTCCGTGGCCGCCCCGCAAGACGGCGAGAAACTCTGCGCACCCGCGGCGGAACGCAACGCCGGCCCGATCGCGGATCTCGTGGCCGAGTTCGCGCCGGAGACAGGGCGCGCGCTCGAGCTCGCCTCCGGCACGGGCCAGCACGCGGTGGCGCTGGCGCGGCGCCTGCCCGGGCTGGACTGGCAGCCCTCGGAGATCGACGAGGCCCGCCTCGCCTCGATCCGGGCCTGGGCGGCGGAGGCCGCGCTGCCCAATCTCCGCGCGCCGGTGACGCTCGACGCCACGGCCCCGGGCTGGGCGGCCGGCCAGGCCCCGCGCGACCTGATCGTCGTGGTCAACCTTTTCCATCTCGTCTCCACGGCTGACTGCGAAACGCTCGTCGCCGAGGCGGCGCGCGCGCTCGCGCCGGGCGGCGTGCTCGTGATCTACGGCCCCTTCATGCGGGCCGGCGAACTGACCTCCGAGGGAGACCGCGCCTTTCACGCGCGCCTCGCCGCCGCCGATCCCGAGATCGGTTACAAGGACGATTTCGACACGCTGGACATGATCGTCGCGGCGGGGCTCACGCCTCGCGCGGTGATCGAGATGCCGGCGAACAACCTGGGCCTCGTCGCCGGGCGCGATTCCTGATCCGGATCAAGGCGGCGACGATTGCGGCGTGGTCTGGAGCGGGCGGACCCGAAGAAAGAAGGACCCCGCCCATGGACTGGACCGCCAGGCTCGAGGACACGCGCAACCAGCTTCGCGCGCTCAACAGGGCCATCCCAGAAACCGCCCGCGCCTTCGGCGCGCTCGGCAAGACCGTCAAGGAAAGCGGCGCCGTCGAGTTCAAGACGAAGGAGTTCGTGGCGCTCGGCATCGCGGTGGCGACGAAATGCGAGGCCTGCATCCTCCTGCACGTCGAGACGCTGGTGAAGGAGGGTGCGACGCGCGAGGAGATCGCGGAGATCCTTGGCATGTGCGTCCAGATGGGCGGCGGCCCCTCGATGATGTACGCGGCCAGGGCGCTCGACGTCTACGACGCGCTCGCCGAGGGCTGACGGCACGGGCGCGCCGGGCGGCCTGCCAAGGCCACGCGCGCGTCGTGAAAGGGGCGGCCGGTCGGCGCATCCCCCGGTGAGCGCCGCCCGGCCGCCATGATCGCCCGCTACTCCTCCTGAAGCGAGGCGATATGCTCCACGAGCGCGAGGATCCGGGCCTGAACGAAGGCTTCCCGGTCCGCGAGGCTCGCGAACTCCCCGAGCGCCCGGTCGGCGCGATACTTGTAGCGCGTGCCCCAGGCCGGCATGTCCGTCGTGCCGTGCGCGCCCACCTCCACCGAGTTCGAGATCACCTCGAAGACGTAGCGCACCGGGAACACGCCGCCGTTGGCCGTCTGAAGCCGGGTGAGATCCGGCACCGCGGTGGTGAGATAGCCCGCGAGCACGCCGTCGCCCTTCCCGTCGGCGCCGTGGCAGACGGCGCAGCTGTCCAGGTATTCCTGTTCGCCGAGCGTCACGTCCTGCGCCGCGGCGCCCGTCGCCATCAGGGCGACGCCGATCACCGGCACCAAGAGGTCCTTCGCTTTCATCCCGTCCATCCTCCGGATCAGGGCGATCCTGCCCATCGGGTGAACGGTAAGCCCTTGAAACCTCGCCGGTCATTGACCGCTGTCAAAGGGATCGATGACCGCCCCGAGGTCGGCCGGGGGCACGTCGGCCCCCGGCCGCTTCGTTTCAGCCGTCCACGCGGATCCGGGCGTTCTCGGGATCGTACGGGCTGTCCGGCTGCACCTCGGCATCCCAGAGCGCATCCAGCATCCTCACCTTGAGCTTCGTGCCCGGCTCCGCGTGCTCGGGCTTGACGTAGCCCATGCCGATCGACTTGCCGAAGGCCACGGAGTAGCCACCCGAGGTCAGCCGGCCGACGCGCGCCTCGCCCGCGTAAAGCGCCTCGCGGCCCCACGGGTCGGCGTCCTCGGGCCCGTCGATGAGGACGGTCACGCATTTGGAGCGGATGCCGGTGGCTTCCATCTCCGCCTTGCCGTGGAAGTCCTTGGAAAGGTCCACGAAGCGCGGCAGGTCGGCCTCGAGCGGCGTGGCGTCGCGGCCCAACTCGTGGCCGAAGGCGCGGTAGCTCTTCTCCTGCCGGAGCCAGTTCTGCGCCCGCGCGCCCACCAGTTTCAGCCCGTGCTTTTCGCCTGCGCCCTCAAGCAGGTCGAACAGGTAGTTCTGCATCTCGATCGGGTGATGCAGCTCCCACCCCAACTCGCCGGTGTAGGCCACGCGGATCGCGCGCACCGGGCACATGCCGATCTCGATGTCCCGGCAGGATAGCCAGGGGAAGCGCTTGTTGCCGAGGACGGTCGCGGGGTCGGCGTCCTTCACCACCTCGCGGAGCAGATCGCGCGATTTCGGGCCCGCCACGGCGAAGACGCCCCATTGCGTGGTGACATCCTGCACCACGACCCAGTCGGCGGGACGCGCTTCGCACCAGTCCTGCGAGGCCTGCATCAGGTAATCGTGGTCATAGGCCTGCCAGCCCCCCGCGGAGACAAGGTAATATTCGGTCTCGGCCAGCCGCACGATGGTGTATTCCGTGCGCGTCGTGCCTTGCGCGGTCAGCGCATAGGTCAGGTTGATGCGCCCCACCTTCGGCAGGCGGTTGCAGGTCATCCAGTCGAGAAAGGCGGTCGCGCCGGGGCCGTAGACCCGCTGCTTGGCAAAGGCGGAGGCGTCGATCAGGCCCACGCCTTCGCGGATCGCCTTCGCCTCCTCCACGGCGTAGTGCCACCACCCGCCGCGGCGGAAGGAGCGCGCGTCGTGGTCGAA
>CAZPCU010000302.1:0-3245 GCA_964585075.1 uncultured Rhodobacterales bacterium | reverse complement strand
GGAACTGGTAGTCCTTGAGAAGCTGCCAGTCCGTCCCGCGGCTCTGGAACACGGTGGCCACGAGGCCGACCCCCGCCGCCGCCACCCCGGCGAAATAGGCCCAGTGCACGCCGGCGACGAACATGACGAGCCCGCCGGCGGCGAGTAGCAGCATGGCCGTGCCGAGATCCGGCTGGCGCAGGACGAGCAGGGTCGGCAGGAGCACGATCAGGACCGGCACGATCACCCAGAGGGGGCGGGAGACCTTCGTCACGGGCAGCCAGTCGTAATAGGCCGCCAGCAGCAGGACGAGCGTGATCTTCATGAGCTCCGAGGGCTGGAGCCGCATGAAGCCGAGATCGATCCAGCGCTGGGCGCCCATCCCGGTGACGCCCACGAATTCCACGGCCACCAGCAGCAGGAGCGAAATGCCGTAGGCCAGGGCGGACATGTTCCGCCAGAACCAGATCGGCACCATCGCCACCGCCACCATCAGGACGAAGCCGAAGGCGAAGCGTTTCATCTGCGGCTCCGCCCAGGGCGAGAGCGAGCCGCCGGCGACGGAGTAGAGCATCACCGCGCCGATCAGGGCCACAGCGACGAGCACGACGGCGAGCGGCCAGTTGAGATAGAGGAGCTTGCGTGGCCCCGCCGGCGTCGTCTTGACCGTGTACTCGAGATAGCTCATGCGCGGCTCTGCTCCTCCGCCTCGCGCTGCTCGCGCTCGCGGGCGAGCCGCTCCTGCTGGGCCTGGATGCGCGAGCGGTCGGCGGCCGGGTAGGCCTCGAGCGGGGGATCGCCGCCGTAGAGCGCCTGCAGCGTCACGTCCCGCGCGATGGGGGCCGCGGCGGTGGAGCCGCCGCCGCCATGTTCGACGACCACGGCAACGGCGATCCGCGGCGCCTCGTGGGGCGCGAAGTTGACGAAGAGCGCGTGGTCGCGCCGGTTCCAGGGCAGATCCTCGTTGCGGGTGACGCCCGCGCGCCGCTCGGCGGCGGTGATGTTGCGCACCTGGCTCGTGCCCGTCTTGCCGGCCATGCGCATCGCCTCGGCGATGATGCGCGACCCGTAGGCCGTGCCGCGGCGGTCGTTGGTGGCCGCATACATCGCGGCGCGGATCCGGCGCAGGTGGTTCTCGTTGAAGCCGAGCGGCTCATGGGCCGGCGCGGGCTGGTCCACGCCCTCCACGGATTTCAGCAGCCTCGGCGTTATCGTCCGGCCGGTGGCGAGCCGCGCCGTCATCACGGCGAGCTGAAGCGGCGACGACAGCACGTAGCCCTGCCCGATGGAGGCATTCACCGTGTCGCCGATGCGCCACTCCGCGTCGCGCGTGCGCGCCTTCCAGTTCCGGTCCGGCACGAGCCCCTCCGCCACCGCGGACATCGGGATGTCGTAGGCCTGGCCGAGGCCGAGCTTCCGGGCCATCGCCGCGATGTTGTCGATTCCCACCTCGAGGGCGAGGTCGTAGAAATAGACGTCGCAGCTTTCCTTGAGCGCCTCCTCGAGGTTCATGTGGCCGTGGCCCACGCGCTTCCAGCAGTGGAAGCGGCGGCCGCCCACCTCCAAGTGGCCCGGGCACCAGACCGTTTCCTCGGGCGAGACCACGCCCGCCTCGAGCGCGGCGAGGGCGGTCACCATCTTGAAGGTGGACCCCGGCGGGTAGGCGTCCTGGACAGTCTTCGACGCGAGCGGCCGGCGCTCGTTGTCCCGGAGCGTGGCGTAATCGTCTGCGGTGATGCCGCGCACGAACTTGTTGGGGTCGTAGGACGGCGCCGAGGCGATGGCCAGAAGATCGCCGTTCGTCACGTCCATCACCACGACGCTGGCGCTTTCGTTGCCGAGCCGGGCGCGCACGTAGCTCTGGAGATCGCGGTCCACGGTGAGCTGGATGTCGGCGCCCGGCTCGCCGTCCTGGCGGTCGAGCTCGCGCATCACGCGGCCCATGGCGTTCACCTCGACGCGACGCGTCCCCGCGCGGCCGCGCAGCAAGGGCTCCAGCCGGGCCTCGACGCCGACCTTGCCGATCTGGAAGCGCGGGATCCTGAGCACCGGTTCGGGATCGGCGTAGCGCGCGAGGTCTCGCTCGCTCACCGGGCCGACATAGCCCACCACATGGGCGAAATCCTCGGCCGCGGGGTAGTGCCGCGACAGGCCCACCTCCGGGGTGACGCCGGGCAGGGCGGGCGCGTTCACCGCGACGCGGCTGATCTCCTCCCAGCTCACGCGGTCGGCCACCGTGACGGGAAGGAAAGGCGCCGAGCGCGCCATCTCGGCCGCCGCCCGCTCCAGCGCCTCGTCCTCCAGCCGCACGATACGCGCGAGCTGCGCGAGCACCTCCTCCACGTCGCCCGCGTCCTCGCGCACCATGGTGATCCGGTAGGAGGGTTCGTTGGTCGCCAGCGGGCGGCCCTCGCGGTCGAAGATCCGTCCGCGCCGCGGCGGGATCAGCCGGATGTTGATGCGGTTCTCCTCCGCCAGAAGGCGGAACTGGTCGGCCTGGTCCACCTGCATGTGGCGCATCCGCAAGGCCAGCGCGCCGACCAGGCCGACCTGAAGCCCCGCCACCATGAGGCCGCGCCGGGTGATGCGGCGCACGCTGAGGTCGGTGTCCTTCTGCGAGCGTCTCACGAGCGCATCCCCGGCGTATCGAGATCGGACGGTGCGGGCTTGTGCAGGCCGAAGAAGAGGTAGGAGATCCCGACCACCAGCGGGTAGGCCGCGACCGTCGTCAGCATCTGCACGAGGCTGAGCCCGAGCGGCGGCTGCGGCACCGCGAGAAGCGCCAGCACCATGCGGTAGCCCAGAAAGACCGCCACGATCACCGACGCCGCGCTCAGCCATTCGGTCAGGAAGGAATCGTCGCGCAGCTCGGGCGCGCGGCGCTTCAGCCACTCCGCCCCGATCACGACGAGCAGGGCGAGCAGGCCCGGCGGCCGCTGGAACAGGAGATCGGCGAGCAGCATCGCCAGCGCCACCGAGAGCGCCGGGACGAAATCGGGCCGCCGCACCGCCCACGCGAAGGTGAGCGCGACGAGGAGATCCGGCGGCGCCCAGCGCGGGGCGCCGGTGTCGAGGGGAAGAAGCTGGAAGAAGATGATCAAGAGCGCCAGCGCCAGATAGGTGGCGCGGCGCATCCAGAGGCCGAAGCCGCGTGTGTCAGCCATCGCCGCCGGCCTCCGCGGCCGCGTCCGCGGCGCGCTCTTCCGGGGTCGCGGCCTCTGCCATGTTCTCGGGGACGATGAGCGCGCCGGTCCCGCTGATCGCCC
>CAZPCU010000301.1:0-3246 GCA_964585075.1 uncultured Rhodobacterales bacterium | reverse complement strand
CCAAGACCCGCCGCCTCGGCCTGTCGATCAAGGCCCGCGAGATCGCGGAGGAGAAGGAGGCCGTCGAGCAATACGGCAGCTCCGATTCCGGCGCGTCGCTCGGCGACATCCTCGGCGCCGCCCTCAAGGGCGACGAGAAGTAGACCGGCCCCTGTCCGGGCCCTTCATGACCCCCGCGGCCGGGTAGGCGGCGGGGGTTTTCTTCCGGGCGAATCATCCGGGCTCGGCCTGTCGCGGCGCTTGCGGGCCGCTTCCAGGCTCCGGGGCTGTCCTCCGAGGGGCGAGAAGTTGCTGACCCGGCAGGAAAAACACGCCCCGCGCGCCCCTGCGAGGTTTCCGTCCCGCGTCATTTCGGCCTATAGTCGAGGGACCATAAGTCAGCCGGAACCAATCCGGCGGGGGGACTTCCCACATGATCCGATCGGAACTGATACAGAAGATCGCCGACGAGAACCCGCATCTCTACCAACGCGACGTCGAGCGTATCGTGAACACGATCTTCGAGGAGATAACCAACGCCATGGCCCGCGGGGACCGCGTGGAACTGCGCGGCTTCGGCGCCTTCTCGGTGAAGAAGCGCGACGCACGGATCGGCCGCAACCCGCGCACCGGCGAGGCCGTGGAGGTGGAGGAAAAATACGTGCCCTTCTTCAAGACCGGCAAGCTCCTGCGTGAGCGGCTGAACGGACATCGACAGGACTGACCATGCGCTACATCCGCTACCTGTTTCTCGCGGTGCTCGCCGTGGCGCTGGTCTCCGTCGCCGTGGCCAACCGGGAGGTCGTGACCCTGCAGCTCCTGCCCGAGGCGCTTTCGCGTCTCGTGGGGCTGAATCGCACGATCGATCTTCCGCTCTACCTCGTGATCTTCGGGGGCATCGCGGCCGGTCTGCTCATCGGCTTCGTCTGGGAATGGATGCGAGAGGGCAAGCACCGGGCCGAGTCGGCCCGCCGCGCGGCCGAGGTCAAGAAGCTGAACCGAGAGCTCCGGCGCGTGAAGGGACAGCGCGACCAAGGCAAGGACGAGGTGCTGGCCCTGCTCGACGAGGCCGGCTGAGAGCCCATGGCCGAACGCGTGAGGGTCAAGATCTGCGGGCTGACCCGGCCCGCGGACGTCGCCGCGGCCGTCGCGGCGGGGGCGAGCTATGTGGGCTTCGTGTTCTTCGAGAAGAGCCCGAGGCACCTCTCCCTCGCGGCGGCGCGGGCGCTCGCCCTCGAGGTGCCGCCGGGCGTCGTCAAGGTGGCCCTCACCGTCGATGCGGAAGACGCCGCGCTCGACGCGCTTCTGGCTCGGGTGCCGATCGACATGCTCCAGCTCCACGGGCGCGAAAGCCCCGAGCGGGTCGCCGCGCTGCGTGCGCGGCACGGGCTGCCCGTCATGAAGGCGGTGGGCGTGGCGGCGGCGCGTGACCTCGCGGCGCTCGACCGTTACGCGGAGGTGGCCGACCAGCTTCTGGTGGACGCGAAGCCCCCGCCGGGCGCCCCGCTTCCCGGCGGCAACGGGCTGGCCTTCGACTGGCGGCTGCTGACCGGGCGGCGCTGGGCGCGGCCCTGGATGCTCGCCGGAGGGCTCACCCCGGAAAACGTGGCCCAGGCGGTCCGCCGCACCGGGGCACGGCAGGTGGACGTTTCCTCGGGCGTGGAAAGCGCACCGGGCGAGAAGGATCCCGAGCGGATCCGGGCGTTCATCGACGCGGCCGCGGCGCCCGCCTTCACGCCGGATTGACCAAGCTCCTGCAAGGTGTGGATCAGTTCCCGGGCGGTCCGCTGCCTCCGGTCAGAGAAACTCGATCTCGATGAAGGCGACCTCGAAGTCGTTGGCGTTCACGACGTCGTGTTGGACGCCGCTCTGACGGAAGTAGGGCACGCCGTTGCTGAGCTGCGCCTCGCGCTCGACGCCGCCCGGTTCTCGCAGCGTCAGGGCGCCGTCGAAAAGCGGCACCACCACGTAATCGTGCTCGTGGCGGTGCCAGCCTGTGTTGTCGCCACGCGCAGGGAAGCGCCATTCCGTAACGCGCGTCCGTGCGTTCTCGATCAGGACGGTTCCGGTCGCCGTCCCCGGCGTGGCATCTCCGCACACGGCTCAGCTCTCGCCGCGGCCGAGCGCGCGCCACGCGAGAGGCAGCGCACAGGCCAGAAGGCCAAGCTTCGCCAGTTCGCCGGGCAGGAACGGTATCAAGCCCAGTTCCAGCACGGGCTTGTCCCAGCCCGCCACCGTCCCGAGCCAGCCAAGACCCGCTGCGTAGATCACTGCAAGCCCCAGGAGGGCGGCCGCGGCGCTGCCGGCGAGGGAGCGGTCCCAGCCGCGTTCGGCCAATGCCCCGGTGGCCCATGCGGCAAGGGCGAAGCCTGCAAGATAGCCGCCGGTCGGTCCCGCGAAATACGCGATCCCGGCTGCGGGCCCGGCGAAGACGGGCAGCCCCGCGGCGCCTTGCGCCAGCCAGGCGAGCACGGTCACGAGGCCGAGCCGGGCGCCAAGGGCGAAGCCGAGCAGGAGGACCGTGAAGGTCTGCATCGTCATCGGCACGGGAAAGAACGGCACCGAGATCTTCGAGGACAGTGTCAGCAGGGCGGATCCCCCGGCGACAAGGAGCGCGGACTTCGCGAGCGACGGCTCGCCAAGCGCCGCGGCAGAGAGCGTGGTATTGCGCATCATGTTCAATCCTCCTTCGGTCAGGCCACCGCGTCGCGCAAGGCGGCGAGCGTGGCGTTGCGCTCGGCGCGTGCCTCGAGCGCCGCCTCCATGTCGACCGCGACGAAGCGGGTGGGCGTGTTCGGCTGAAGCTGGCCGATGAGGTCCATGTCGGCGGAGATGATCGTGCCGATCATGAAATACCCGCCGCCCGAGACCGCGTCGCGGTGCAGGATGATGGGTTCGGTTCCCGAGGGCACCTGCACCGAGCCGTAGGGGTAGCAGGCGTCTGTGATGTTCGAGGGATCCGATCCCGCGCCGAAGGGCTGCTCGCGCGGGACGAACTCCATCGGGCGGCCGCCCTGGAAGCGGTATCCCATGCGGTCCGCCTCGTTGGCGACCTTCCAGCTGTCCTCGAAGAAGGCCTTTTGCGCTGCCTCGGTGATCCTGTGCCAGTAGAGGCCGGGCATCATGCGCAACCGGGCCTCTGCGTCCGGACCGCGGCGAAGGTTTTCGGGCACGGATTTGCCGTCCCTCCCGGAGGCCTTTTCCGAGCCGATGGGGATCGTGTCGCCGGGCTGAACCGCGCGGCCCTCGATGCCGCCGAGCGCACCG
>CAZPCU010000300.1:0-3250 GCA_964585075.1 uncultured Rhodobacterales bacterium | reverse complement strand
CGCGTGCGAGCACGCGAAGCTGGCTGTCGAACTCGCCGCGGTCCACGTAGCAGCCGACGAGATGGCGCGCGCCGGTCGAGGGATCGAAGGCCGCGCGCCCGTGCAGGACGCGGCGGTTGTCGAAGACGACCATCTCTCCCGGCGCGAGCTTGAGCTCGATCCGGTAGGCCCGGTCGCGCGTCATCGCCATGAAGGCGCGGTAGGCGCGGTAGTAGGCGTCCATCACCTCCGGGGCGAGATCCAGCACGTCGGCGATATGCGCGTTCCAGCAGATCTCCGAGAAGCGCCCCGCGTCGTCGAGCGTGATGACCTTCTGGCGCCGCCGGATGTCGCAGCCCGCGTCGTGGAAGCGGAAGGGGATCGCCACCGTGGAAAGAAGCTCGAAGGCTTCGGGGTCGCGCCCGGCCAGATCCTCGGCGAGCGCCAGCCCGTCGGCGAAGACCGACGCGCCGCCCTCCGCCTCGTTCCGCAGACAGTGCAGGAACTGCCAGCCCGGGGGCAGCTCCTGGTTGGGCAGGTCGGTGTGCAGCGGCAGCGCGTCGGCGGTATAGGCGAGGTTGTTCGGGTTGGGCTTCGACCTGACCTCGAAGGTCACGCCGAAATTCGTCTCCCGCAGGAAGCCCACGCGCCGCGCCACGGCAAGCCCGGCCTCCGGGTCGTCGGCAAGCCCCTCGACGATGGAAAGCCCGGTGGCCTTCGCCGCCCGGAGCCAGCGCGCCAGCGCGCCGTCGTCCTCCAGCACCTCGGAGGCGCGGGCGCGCGGGATCGCTCTGGCGCCGAGATTGCCGCGCCAGGCGGCGCGGGCCACGTCGGCCGGGTCTCGGCGCGGCTGCCCTGGCCGGTGCGCGCGCAGCCAGTCCAGCGGGAAACGGCTTTCATGGCCCGTGCCGTCCCACCCGATCCGGAGGGCGTCGCCGGCGAGCTCGGCCCGCGCCGGCGCCACGTCCGGGGAGACCTCGAGCAGGTCCAGCACCTTCTCCTCGGTCTCGGGGTGCCAGGCGCTGGGGCAGTTGTCGCGGAGCCAGAGGAACGGGTAGTCGGCCCGCTCCCCGTCGGGCCAGGTCAGGCGCAGCGCGCGCGCCTCGGGGGTGAGCGTGATCTCTGTCACGGGAAACTCTCCTGCGTGTCGTGGTGCCTGTGGTCGGGGCGGGTCAATGCGCGCCCCGGCGCGGGGGCGGCCACCAGTCGTAGACCTTGGCGTGCGGCGCGCCCGGCGCGCGCCCGATCACGAAGCACATGAGAGCGTTTCCCTTCTTCTCGCGCAGAGCCTATGCGTGGGCGCGGCGCCCGGCAATCCCCCCTCAGACCCAGACGAGCAGGATGACCGGCACCGCCACGGCGACCACGATCGCCTCGAGCGGGAGGCCCATCCGCCAGTAATCACCGAAGCGATAGCCGCCTGGGCCCAGGATGAGCGTGTTGTTCTTGTGCCCGATGGGCGTGAGGAAGGCGCAGGAGGCGCCAACGGCCACCGCCATCAGGAACGCGTCCGGCGAAACGCCGAGCTGGCGGCCCATCTCGATCGCCACCGGCGCCGCCACGACCGCCGTCGCGGTGTTGTTGAGCACGTCCGAGAGCGTCATCGTCACCACCATGAGCACGGCCAGCACGGCCCAGACCGGCCAGCCCGCGGTGAGGCCGATGAGGCTTTCGGCGATGAGCCGCGTGCCACCCGCGGCGTCGAGTGCGGCGCCGAGCGGGATCATGCTGCCCAGGAGAACCACGACGGGCCATTCCACCTGCTCGTAGAGGTCCCGCGCCGGCAGGATCCCGAGCAGGACGTAGCCCACCACCACGACGCCGAGCGCGATGGGAAGATAGACGAGCCCGAAGCTCGCCGCCGCCACCGCCACGCCGAAGAGGCCGATGGCCGCCCAAGTCTTGCTGTCCTGCGTGACGGTGAGCCCCCGCTCCGCGAGCGGCAGCGCGCCCAGCCATTCCACCACGGCGGTGGCGCTCTCCTTCGGAGCGAGCAGGAGAAGGATGTCGCCGGGCTGGATCTTCGTGCGCCGCATCCGCTCGGTGATGCGCCGCCCGCGCCGCGAGATGCCCATGAGCACGGTGTGCTGGCGCCAGGCGAGGCCCACGGACTGGACCGTCTTGCCGACGATCCGCGCCCCCTCCGGCACCACCACCTCGACGAGGGTGAGGCCCGCGCCCTCGGCCCGGAGCTTCTCCTCCCTGTCCCGCTCGGCGAAGGCGAGCGAGAGCGCGCTCCGGAACTCGTCGAGCGCGGCCGGGCTGGCCTCGAGCACGAGGACGTCGTCCTCGTGGATCTCGGCGTTGGCCGAGGTCCCGTAGCGGCGCTTCCCGTCGCGGATGAGCCCGAGGATCGCGACGTCGGTCTCCTCCGCCGTCTCGTAGAGCTCGCGCACGCGCTTGCCGATCACGTCGTTGCCCTCGGGCACGGTAAGCTCGGCGACGTATTCGGTGACCTTCTCGGCGTGCTCCGCCACATCCTCGCGCATGGGGATGAGCCGCCAGCCGAAGAGCGTGATGAAGGCGAGCCCCGCGACGGCGACGGCCGCGCCCACGGGTGCGAAATCGAACATGGCGAAGGAGCTGCCCAGCTCGTCCTCGCGGATCCCGGCGATGATGATGTTGGGCGGCGTGCCGATCAGCGTGACCATGCCGCCCAGGATGGTGGCGAAGGAAAGCGCCATGAGAGTCAGGCTCGGCGGGCGGCCCGCCTTGCGCGCGGTGGCGACGTCCACCGGCATGAGAAGCGCCAGCGCGGCCACGTTGTTCATGAATCCCGAAAGCGCCGCGCCCACGCCGCCCATCACGGCGATGTGGCCATGCACGCCGCGGCCGCTGTCCACGAGCGTGCGGGTGATGAGATAGACCGCGCCCGAGCGCACCAGCCCGGCCGACACGATCAGGACGAGCACGACGATCAGCACCGCCGGGTGGCCGAAGCCCGAGAACGCCTCCTCCTCCGGCACGACGCCGAGAAGGACGCCCGCCAGAAGCGCCGAGAAGGCCACGATGTCGTAGCGCCAGCGCCCCCAGAGCAGGAGCGCGAAGACCGCGATGAAGAGCGCGAAGAGGATGGCCTGCTCGGTCGTCATTTGCCGGACCCTAGCCGCAGCCGCGCCGGGGCGGAAGATGCCGCGGCGCGCCTGACGCCCGCGCGCGGGCCGGGCCGCGCCGGGATTGCTCCGGCCGGGCGCTTTGCCTATAGACGCGGGCATTCGTCAGGCGAGAGAAAGATCAGGGGTTCCTCCATGGCCGGCCATTCCAAATGGGC
>CAZPCU010000299.1:0-3263 GCA_964585075.1 uncultured Rhodobacterales bacterium | reverse complement strand
CTGACGGGCGACGGGCCGCGGCGCGTCCTCGTCCTTGAGAAGCAGCAGGAGCGCCACCACCGTGAGCCCCAGCCCGGCCAGCACCAGCGGCCGCGGCGCCCCCTTGCCGAGGGCGAGCTCCCAGACAAGCACCCAAGAAGGGGTGAGGTAGGTGTAGGCCATGACCTTCGCCGAGGGCAGCCGCAGCGTCGCGTATTGCAGAAGCACGAATGTGGCCGCGGACGCGAAGACCGCGAGATACAGGATCGCCACCCAGACGACCGCGGGCAGGGCCGCCCAGTCCGTCGCGCGGATCTCCGGCCAGCCCCACAGGAAGAGCACCGCGGCCCCGGCGACGAGCACCCCCAGCGTGAAGACCGCGGGCGACTCGCCGCGGTTGAGCCGCCGCAGCAGCGGGGTGTAGGCCGCGTGGGCGATGCAGCCCCAGAAATAGATGATCTCCCCCTCCCCCACGCGGAAGGCGAGGAACGCCTGCCAGTCGGCGCGGAAGATCACCCAGAGCGCGCCCGCCGCGCCGATGGCGAGGGCGAGCGCCATGCGCGGCGTCGTCACCTGGCGCAGGATCAGCCAGCCGAGCCCCGCGGCCATGAGCGGGGTCAGGGTGAAGACCGCCGCGGCGCTCACCGGGGGCGCGGTCTTCAGCCCCTCGAACATGAGCACGAAATAGGTGGCGAAGAGCGCGCCCAGGAAAAGGTAGCGCCAGGGCGCGGACAGCGCCCGACGCTCCGCCTTGCCCGTCGCCCAGACCACCGCGCCCATGATCGCCGCGGCGAGGGCGAAGCGGACCGCGGTGATCGCCGAGGGCGCGATCTCGTTGGCGACGAGACCGCCGAGAGAGAACGACCCCGCCACGAGGGCGGAGAAAAGAAGCATCGCGAGATGTCCGCGCGCCGCCTCGGTCATGCGGAACCCCACTTCGTGGTCGCAGCAACGGCGTTTGTTCGTTGCGTCTTCCCGGTCATACGCGCCTCCGGCTAACATGCCCGCCGCATCCAGCCGGCTCCGGACGGCGGAGAGACGCCGGGCGCCGGCCGTAACGAGGGAGACGAGAACGATGAACCTTCTGGATTGGCTTTTCGGGCGCGCGCCGAGCGAGAAGACGCCCGCACCTATGCCCTCCGCCCCGGCCGCGCAGCCGCGCGGCATCGCGCCGGAGACCGAGGACTCCACGGAGGAGCTCCGCGCGCCCGACGGAGACGGGCGGATCGAGCTCGACGAGGTGTACACCGTCATCGATTACACCGACGCCCAAGGCCGCGAGTCCCGCCGCCGGATCACGCTGCGCAAGATCGCCACGGGATCGAACGGCCCCATCCTCTCCGCCATTTGCCACGAGCGGCGTGCGCTGCGGCACTTCCGCATCGACCGCATCGGATGCTTCATCGACCCCGAGGACGGCGAGGTGATGTCGCCCGATACGTTCTTGCGTGACGTGCTCTCGATCGACGTGAAGGCCCTCGGCGGCCCCGACGAGGCGCTGGCCGCCGCCTGCGTGCTCCGGGAAACCCTGCGCCCGGCGCTCTCCATCCTGGTGCTCGCGGCGCGCGCGGACGGAGAGTTCCACGAAGAGGAACTGGACGTGATCTGCCGATACGCCGAGTGCGAGGCGGAAGCCCTCGCCGACGAAGGCAGGACGGAAGCGCCGGACCTCGCCACGCTCGACGCGCTCACGGATCTCGTGGCCCGCATGCGGCCCTCGGCTGAATCCCTGCGCTGCCACCTGGACCGCGTTTTCCACTGGCAAGGCGATCGCGCGCGGCGCTTCGAACGGGCGCTGGCCGACGTTATCCGCGCAGACGGAGAAATCGACGCCGCGGAGGAACTGCTGCTCGACGACATCGCGGCCGCCCGCGCGCGATTCCTCGAGGCCGAATCCGAGACGCTTGAACAGCTCCAAAGGGGCGGCGGACGATAGCATCATAGCACCCTCACGCACTATGCGGCCTCCAGGCTCCGTGCATAGTCCTTGAGCGCGCGGAGCAGCGCCTGGACCTTGCTGCTGCGGTGGAGGTCCACGTGGGTGACGAGCCAGAGCGGCGCGCTCCATTCCGCCCGCGGGGGGGCGACCTCGGTGAGCTCGGGATGCGCGGCCACAGTCCAGGGCGGCAGGAAGCCGATGCCCACGCCGGCGAGCACGGCGGCCTCGAGCGCCCGGGGGTCGGGGCTGCGGAAGGTGATCTGCTCGCGCGGGATCTCGGCGCGCAGCCAGCGCTCGAAGGGGGCGCGCGGCGTGTCGCTGTCATGGCCGACGAAGCGGTGCCCTTCGAGCGCGGTGAGGCTTTCGGGCAGGCCGCGGGCGGCGACGTAGGCCGGCGCGGCGTAGAGACCCATGCGCTGGCGCAGGAAGGGCTGCACGACGTTGTCGGGCTCCTCCGGGGCGGGGCCTGCGCGCACCGCGACATGCGCCTCGCCGTATTCCAGGCGGAAGAGCCGCTCGCTGGTGAGGTAACGCAGCGTGACCGCCGGGTGGCGCTCCTGGAAGTCCCGGAGGGCCGGGGCGAGCAGCGGCGACAGGCCGACGATGGAGGTCAGCACGAGCTCGCCCGTGACGTCCGCGCCGCGCCCCTTCATGCGCCCGAGAAGCTGGCCGAACTGCTCGTCCGTCGCCTGCGCCACGCGCAGCAGGTCCTCGCCCGCCTCGGTGGGCGTGTAGCCGCGGGCGTGGCGCTGGAAGAGCTTCACGCCCAGCCGCGCCTCGAGCGCGTCCACATGGCGGATGACGGTGGCGTGGTGCACGCCCAGCGCCTCGGCCGCGCCGCTCACCGTGCCGAGGCGCGCGACGTGATAGGCGGTGCGGATCTCGTCCCAGCTGTCCATGACGCTCCCCGGCGACCGTGCGGCATCGCACACCGCGCCAACACTGGGCAGGTTGCGTTCGGCTGCGCAAGGGCAATGTCCGGCCGCCCCCCTGGCGGACGGGCCTGCATCGTCGCCGCGTGCCGGGGCGCGGCACCGGCGGGCCGGCCGGCCGCGAACGCGGCGCCGCGCGGCGACGACCGGCTTGACTCCGCGAAGGCCGCGGCCTAGTCACGCCCACGTCCCCGGAAGTGCGTTTCCGCTTCCGGTCCCATGGGCACATGCCCGGGATCGCCCCCCGTCAGCGCGTCGCGCCCACGGGGGCGCTTGGCATTTGAGCCGCGCTTCCCATCTCGGGGGTGCATGTCCGTATCGCAGAAGGAGCCAGAGGGCCATGTTCGAAAATCTGTCCGAGCGTCTCTCCGGCGTCTTCGACCGGCTGACGAAGCAGGGCGCGCTGTCCGAGG
>CAZPCU010000298.1:0-3286 GCA_964585075.1 uncultured Rhodobacterales bacterium | reverse complement strand
TTCTTGGGCTGGGGCGCCAGGGCGAGGGATATGCGGAAGACGGTGCGGCCCGGGGTCGAGCTCACCGAGATCCAGCCGCCGTGGTCCGAGACGATCTTGCTGACCAGCGCCAGCCCGAGCCCGGTGCCGTTGTCGCGCCCCGAGACGAAGGGCTCGAAGATGTCGCCGGCGAGATCCTCGGGCAGCCCCGGCCCGTCGTCGACCACCTCGATCTGCAGCGGCAGGGACTGGCCGCCCCCGTCCGCGCGGCGCAGCTTGAAACTGTGCTCGTAATAGGTGTGCAGCCGGATGGTGCCGCCCTCGCGGCCGGCGGCCTCGGCGGCGTTCTTCAGAAGGTTCAGGAACACCTGAAGAAGCTGGTCGGCATCCCCGAGCGCCTGCGGCAGCGAGGGGTCGTAGTCCTCCACGATGGTCATGTGCGCCCCGAAGCCCAGGAGCGCCGAGCGGCGCGCGCGGTCCAGCACGTCATGGACGTTGAGCGGCCGGAGGTCGGGCGGCGTGGCGTTGCCGAACTGCTCCACCTGCTCGAGGAGTTTCACGATCCGCCGCGTCTCGGCCACGATGAGGTCGGTGAGCTCGAGGTCCTCCGCGCCGAGGTTCATCGACAGCAGCTGCGCCGCCCCCGTGATCCCGGCGAGCGGGTTCTTGATCTCGTGGGCGAGCATTTCCGCCATGCCGATGGCGGATTTCGCGGCCGATTTCACCGAATGGCTCACCGTCATGCGCCCGGCGAGCTCTCGCGGCGAGAGAAGCAGCACCATCGCCCCCGGCGCGCCCGAGAGCGGCGCGATCTGGAGATTGCACTGAAGCGGCGGGCGCTCGCCGGTGCCCACGTCCACGTCGTTGACGAAGAGCGGCGTGCCGTCGCGGCGGGCGCGCTGGAAGCTCTCCTCAATCGGCGCATCCACGGCGAGCCGGTCCCAGATCGGCTGTCCCCGCAGCGCCTTGGCCGAGGTGTTGAAGAAGCCCTCGGCGGCCGGGTTCACCGCGCTGATGCGGTCCGTGGCGTCGATCAGCACCCCGGGCACCGGCAGCGAACTCCAGATCGGGCCGTCGAGGCTCATGCGGCGCGCCTTTCCCGGGCGGCCAGCGCATCGGGCAGAAGGCGCGGCACCTCGTCGGGCGGGGCCGTCAGCACCGCGCGGCGCAGCGCCGGCGGCGTGCCGGCCTCGTCCATGTACCAGCCGAGATGCTTGCGCGCGACGCGGCCGCCCAGATCGCGCCCGTAGAAGGAGAGCGTCGCCTCGTAATGCGTTGCGACCATGTCGAGAAATGCCTCCCCTTCCGGCGCCGCCGGCACCGGCTCGCCCGAAAGCCGCGCGGCGATCTGCGCCAGAAGCCAGGGCCGCCCCTGCGCCCCGCGCCCCACCATCACGCCGTCCGCGCCGGAGGCGTCGAGCGCGGCCCGCGCGGTTTCCGGGCTCGTGATGTCGCCGTTGGCGATCACCGGGACGGAGACGGCCGCCTTGACCCGGGCGATGGCGCGCCAGTCCGCGCGGCCCTTGTAGAACTGGCAGCGCGTGCGCCCGTGGATGGTGATCATGCGCACGCCCGCGGCCTCGGCCCGGCGCGCGATGTCGGGGGCGTTCAGCGTCTCCTCGTCCCAGCCGAGGCGGGTCTTGAGCGTGACCGGCACCGAGACCGCGCCCACCACCGCCTCGACGAGCCGGAGCGCGCGGTCTGGCTCGCGCAGGAGCGCCGAACCCGAGAGGCCCCCAACTACCTTCTTGGCCGGGCAGCCCATGTTGATGTCGATGATGCGCGCGCCGTTCGCCTCGACCATGCGCGCGGCCTCGGCCATCCAGCAGGGATCGCGCCCGGCGAGCTGCACCGCCGTCCCCGCGCGGTCGAAGCCGAGCTCGGCACGCTCGCGCACGCCGGGCTTGGCCTGCACCATCTCCTGGCTGCCCACCATCTCGCTGACGACGAGCCCCGCGCCGAAGGACGCGACGAGATCGCGGTAGGGCCGGTCGGTGATTCCGGCCATGGGCGCGAGGAACACCGGAGGGTCGAGAGGGATGTTTGCCAGCGTTACGCTCACCTGCCTAATCCTTGTGCACACGAGTTCAGCTAACCAATACCACGGCGGGGCACAAGCTGCCCACGCTCCTTTCGCATGCGCAGACAAGCCGATTGCCCAATTCATGTGCATGTCGCGCGGGGTCATTGCCTTGCGCGCCGGCACGGCCTAGACAATGCGCCGGGGGCCGTGAGGGAAAGGGCATGCGGATCGCCGCCATCATCGTCGCCGCCGGGCGCGGCACCCGCGCGGGCGGCGGGGGCCCCAAGCAGTGGCGCCCGCTGGCTGGCCGCCGCGTTGCCGACTGGACGGTGGACGCCTTCGCCCGGCACCCGCGCATCGCGGAGACGCTTCTCGTCATCCACCCCGAGGATCTTGCCGAAGCGCCCGCGGGCATCCGGCACGTCGAGGGCGGCGCCACGCGGGCGGCCTCGGTGCGCGCCGGGCTCGAGGCGCTGGCAGAGGGCGACGCCACCCATGTGCTGATCCACGACGTGGCGCGCCCGGGCGTTCCGGGCGCCGTGATCGACCGGGTGATCGCGGCGCTCGAGACGGCGGACGCCGCCGCCCCCGCCCTGCCCGTCACCGACGCGCTCTGGCGCGGAGAGGCGGGCCGGGTCGCGGGGATCGCGCCCCGCGAGGGACTCTGGCGGGCGCAGACGCCGCAGGGCTTCCGCCTCGCGCCCATACTCGCCGCGCACCGCGCCCATGGCGGCGACGCCGCGGACGACGTGGAGGTGGCCCGCGCCGCGGGCCTGGAGGTGGCCATCGTTCCGGGGGACGAGGCCAACCTGAAGATCACCGCGCCCGAGGATTTCGCGCGCGCCGAACGGGAGGTGAGCGGCATGGAGATGCGGCTGGGCAACGGCTACGACGTGCACCGCTTCGGCCCCGGCGACCACGTCGTGCTCTGCGGCGTGAAACTGCCGCATGACAAGGGGTTGCTGGGCCATTCGGATGCGGATGTCGGGATACACGCGGTCACCGACGCGCTTTACGGCGCCCTGGCCCAGGGCGACATCGGACGCCACTTTCCGGCGTCGGACCCGCAATGGAAGGGCGCGGAAAGCCGCGTCTTCCTCGCCCATGCCGCCGGTCTCGCCGCGGAGCGCGGCTGGCGGATCGCCAACATCGACTGCACGCTGGTGTGCGAGCGCCCGAAGATCGGCCCGCATGCCGTTGCGATGCAAGAAGAACTCGCCCGCATCGCGGGCGTCGAGCCCGCCCGCGTGAGCGTGAAGGCCACGACCAGCGAGGGGCTCGGCT
>CAZPCU010000297.1:0-3288 GCA_964585075.1 uncultured Rhodobacterales bacterium | reverse complement strand
CACGCGCGCCAGATGCCCGAGGATGCGTCCTGGACGGATCCCGAAGGCGCGACCCTCGGCTGGCGCTGGCGGCCGGTGGCGGCGGCGGGTCTTTACGTGCCCGGGGGGCTCGCCTCCTACCCGTCCTCCGTCCTGATGAACGCGGTGCCGGCCAAGACGGCCGGCGTTTCGCGCCTCGCGATCACCGTGCCGACGCCCGACGGGGTCGCGAACCCGCTCGTGCTCATGGCCGCGCGGATCGCCGGGGTGGACGAGATCTACCGCGTGGGCGGGGCGCAGGCCATCGCGGCGCTCGCCTACGGCACGGAGACGATCCGGCCGGTGGACAAGATCACAGGCCCCGGCAACGCCTATGTCGCGGCGGCCAAGCGGCGCGTCTTCGGCCGGGTGGGCATCGACATGATCGCCGGGCCGTCGGAGATCCTCGTCATCGCCGACGGCGAGAACGACCCGGACTGGATCGCGCTCGACCTGATGAGCCAGGCCGAGCACGACGAAAGCGCGCAGGCCCTTCTCGTGACCACGGACGCCGGCTTCGGGCGCGCGGTCGCCGAGGCGGTGGAGCGACGGCTCGAGACGCTGGAGCGCCGCGCCATCGCCGGTGCGAGCTGGCGCGACTACGGCGCCGTCATCACCGTGCGCGACCTCGACGAGGCCGTCCGGCTCGCCGACCGCATCGCGCCCGAGCATCTCGAGCTCTGCGTGACCGAGCCCGAGGCTCTGGCCGAGCGCATCACCAACGCTGGCGCGGTCTTCCTGGGCCAGTGGACGCCCGAGGCGATCGGCGACTACGTGGGCGGGCCGAACCACGTCCTGCCCACGGCGCGCTCCGCGCGGTTCTCCTCCGGGCTCTCGGTGCTCGATTTCCTGAAGCGCACCACGACGGCGCGGATGACTCCCGAGGCGCTCCGCGCCATCGGCCCGGCCGCCGAGCGCCTCGCCCGGGCGGAGAGCCTCGAGGCGCACGGGCTTTCGGTGGCCGCACGGCTGGCAAAGCTGAACGAGTGACCGCATGAGCAGCGATGAAACGCATTGGAACGAGGTCTACGAGCGGCGCGACGAGGCGGAGGTGAGCTGGTTCGAGGCGGCGCCGGATCGGCTCGCCGCGCGGGTGGCGGCCCATGCCGCGCCGGGCGATCCGATCATCGACATCGGCGCGGGCCGGTCGCGGCTGGTAGACATGCTGATCGCGCAGGGGCTCGGACCCGTGACGCTGCTCGATCTGTCGGAGGCCGCCCTGGCGCAAACGCGCGCACGGCTCGGAGACCAGACGTCCGCGGTGCGTTTCGTGACGGCCGACGTAACGGGCTGGACGCCCGACCGCGGCGACTATGCCGTCTGGCATGACAGGGCCGCGTTCCACTTCCTCGTCGAAGCCGCCGATCGCGCGGCCTACGTAGACACGATGCGCAAGGCGCTGCGGGACGGCGGCACAGCTATCCTGTCGACCTTCGCCGACGACGGCCCGGAACGGTGCTCGGGGCTGCCCGTGCGGCGCTACGCGCCCGAGGATCTGGCCGCCGAGCTCGATGCGCTGGCCCCGCGCCGCTTCCGGCTGCTCGCCGCGGAGCGTCTCACCCACGTCACGCCGGCGGGGGCCGAGCAGAGGTTCCAGACGAGCGTGTTCCGCCACACCGCATGAGCGGGCGGATTGTGCGCGGCGCACGGGCGGGCTAGTCAGGGCGCGAGAGCCGCTTTTCACCTGCATCATCCCATGTCCCGCATAAGCCATATCGAGATCGACGACAGCAACCTGCCGCCCCCGACACCGGAGGTCGAGCAGGAGCGCCGGGTGGCGATCTTCGACCTTCTGGAGAACAACAGCTTCTCCCTCCCCCCGCGCGACGGGCGGGCGCTCGCCGACGGCCCCTACCGGGTGAGCCTCGCCATCCGCGACAAGCGGCTCGTCTTCGACATCGACACCGAGGACGGCGCCGACGCCGCGGAGTTCCATCTCTCGCTCAGCCCGTTCCGGCAGGTGGTGAAGGACTACTTCCAGATCTGCGAGAGCTATTTCGACGCGGTGAAGACCCTGCCGCCCTCCCAGATCGAGACCATCGACATGGCCCGGCGCGGCATCCACAACGAGGGCTCGCGCATCCTTCAGGAGCGCCTCGAGGGCAAGGCGGAGGTGGACGACGCCACGGCCCGGCGCCTCTTCACCCTCATCTGCGTGCTGCATTTCGGGGGTTGAGCGGGTGGCGCGGGACCTTCCCCAGTCGGTCCTCTTCTGCTGCGATCACAACGCCGTCCGCTCGCCCATGGCGGAAGGCATCATGAAGAAGTTCTACGGCTTCGAGACCTACGTGCAGTCGGCCGGGGTGCTCTCGGACCTCGACATCGACGGCTTCGCCATCGCCGTCTGCGCCGAGATCGGGGTGGAGCTCGCCCGCCACCGCGTGCGCAGCTTCGACGAGATGCAGCAATGGGGCGACGACCTCTCGGCCTTCGATCTCGTCATCGCGCTCTCGCCGGCGAGCCGGCACCGGGCGCTCGACCTCACCCGCTTCTTCCACATCGACGTGGAATACTGGCCGATCATGGACCCGACCGGCCTCGGCGAAACGCGCGAGGCCAAGCTCGCCGCCTACCGCAAGACGCGCGACCAGATCGCCGCGAAACTGATCGAGACATGGGGACCGCCGAGGGAGGACTTGTGACGACCGCCGCCGAGACCGTGAGACGCTACTTCGACGCCTTCAACGCGGGCGACACGCAGGAAATGCTCGACTGCCTCGACGTGGACGTGGCGCACCACGTCAACGAGGGCCGCGTGCGCGTGGGCAGGATCGCCTTCGCCGAATTCTGCGCGCACATGAGCCACTGCTACGACGAGGAACTGACCGACATGGTCATCTTCGAGGCCGAGGACGGCCGGCGCGCGGCGGCGGAATACGTGGTGAACGGCACCTACAAGGCGACGGATAAGGGGCTGCCCGAGGCGAAGGGGCAGAGCTACCGCCTGCCGGCGGGCTCGTTCTTTTCGCTCCGCGACGGAAAGATCACGCGGGTCGTCACCTACTACAATCTCGCGGACTGGATCCGGCAGGTCTCCTGATGCGGGTCGAGACGCTGACCGGCGATGCGCTGGAGGAGGCGCTGGACGGGGTGGCGCGGCTCCGGATCGAGGTGTTCCGCGCCTTCCCCTATCTCTACGACGGGGATTTCGACTACGAACGCCGCTATCTCGAGGTCTACCGCGAGAGCGCGCGCGCGGTTCTCGTGGGCGCCTTCGACGGGGACCGGCTGGTCGGCTCTGGCCGACGGCTTTGATGGAGATGCGCGCAT
>CAZPCU010000296.1:0-3290 GCA_964585075.1 uncultured Rhodobacterales bacterium | reverse complement strand
TTCGGCCCAGCTCTTGTCGCTTTCCACCGAAAAGACGGTCTTGCCCGGCATCTCCGCGGCGAGGACGGTGGACCCGCCGCTGCCATATTCGAGGATGACCTCCGCCTCGGCATAGCGCAGGCGCACCCACTCCGCGACCTCCGGCGGGAAGGTCAGGACCGGCCGCTCCATCTTCGGGACGCCGCTCTCACCCATGGTCAGGCCGCCGCACGGCGGACGTGGCCCCGCAGCGCCGCCACGAGGACGTCGAGCTCGGGATCCATCCGCATCGAGGCGGCCTTGCGCCGGTGCCACTCGACCGCGCGGGCGTGCAGATCGGCGAGCACCGGGTCCGCGTGGAGCTCCTCCCGGATCGCACGCGCCGCTGCGTCGTAGCGGGCGATGCTGGTGTCCGGGGCCTCGTTCAGGTCGAAGCGTTCCCAGTAGTCCAGCCCGAGCACGTGGTGGGAATGGTTCGCGCGGCCGCGCGCCCGCTTGACGAGAAAGCTGTCCATGGAGCGAAGCGCGTAGTGGTTGACCTGGGCGAGGTCGAAGACGGGCGGGTTGTCGGTCCGCGTCCCGCCCGCATGGTAGCGCGCCCCGCCCGGAAGCACCGCGATCTCCTCTCCGCGACGATCCTCGGGCATGACCGGCGCATGAAGGCCCATGCGGCCGAACTTTTCCTGGTTGGTGAAGAGGGACTTCACGAACTTGCCGGTGCCGGGCCGCGCGACCGGGTCGTGAGGAAGCTCCGCAAGGGTGAACTGCCGCGTCACCGGCGCGTCCGAGATCTCCTCGACGCAGGCCGAGCCGAAGATGCGCCACGGCACGCAGATCACGTCGCTCCCATCGCCCGATCCTTCGACGAGCGCGCGCACCGAGCCGTCGCCCATGTGGATGTTCAGGAACTCGTCCACGTCGCAGACGAAGACCCAGCGCGCCTCCTGCACCTCCGGGTAGCGGCGCGCCTGGCGCAGCGCGCTGCGGTGGATGCCGCCCTTGCGGATCGCGGTGGCGTGGTGGCGCACCAGCCCCAACTCTTCCAGGCGCTTCAGCATCTCCACCGTCGTGTCGGTGCAGTCGTTCGTGCAGACCACGAACTTGTCGAAGCCGAGCGCCCGGTAGTGGGCCACCCATTCGAGGATGTAGGGCCCCTCGTTCTTCATGGTCGAGACGACCGTGTAGGTATCGCTGCTCATGTCATCCTGCCCGCATGGTCCGGTTGTTGTTTTATCCCCGGTGTGTCCTGCCAATACCACCCCAGCGCTTGCGGAACAACGTCCGGCCTGCCCCCTCATGTAGAGGTCTGGGGTTTCGGCACGGTAAAGAAGAAGTCTTCCGGCAGTGTCTCGGCCAGAACGGTGTCGGGGATCACCTGGGGCCCGGTGAGGAAGACGCCCGCCCCGAAATGGCGATGCAGGCGCGAGAGCTTTCTAAGGCGCGGTCCGGTCAGTTCGGAGTAAAGCGCCGCGTAGTCCTCCCGGGCCTTCAGCTCCTCGATCCTGGCCCGGTGACGCCGGACGCAAAGGGCGTGGGCGGCGCGGATCTCCGGATCCTCCATGAGCCGCGCGAATTCCGCCTCCGCCATGGGCAGCCGCGCCTGGATCGAGCGGTCTTCCTCGGCGTTGTTGTTCATGCGGAACCAGTAGGCGAGGCCCTGGTCGCGATCGACGTGGTTCACCCGGCCCCTGTCGCGCTTGACGAGAAAGCTCTCCGCCGAGCGCACCGCGTAGTGGTTGAGCGTCACGAGATCGTAGCCCACGGTCTCGGCTGTGGAGCGCCAGGCGTTGCGCCACTCCTTCTCGGGCATCGGCCGGCCCGACCCGTTCACCCAGTCGATGCGGTCGACGAGTTGCGGCCGAAGCCCCTTCGGCCGGTGCACGCCCAGCTTCTTGAAGATCCCGAGATTGCGGAAGATCGTCTTGAAACCCCAGGCCTGGTGCGGCTTGCGCGTCATCATCGGCGCGCAGCGCGTGAACTGCCGGGTGACGAAATCGTCGCGGAACCCGGCCACGTCGGCGTTGCCGAAGAGGCGCCAGGTCATCGAGATCAGGTTGGCCTCGGGAACCGCGGCGAAGAGATCCTCGAGACGGCCGTCGCCTGCGTGGATGTTGATGAACTCGTCCACGTCCATGCAGACGATCCACCCCGCCTCCCGGACGAGGGACTCCTTCTCGGCGGCGGCGAAGGCGGCGTGCTGGGGCTTCAGCCCGGTGCCCCGGAAAGGATTGTCTCGGTGCTGGACGAGCCCCTTCGCCTGCAGCAGGTCCAGCATGGCGTCGGTGCCGTCGGTGCAGTCGTTCGTGTAGACAAGAAAGTCATCCACGCCGATGGCGCGGTGGTAGGCCAGCCATTCGAGGATGAACGGACCCTCGTTCTTCATCGTCGTCACGACGACGACGCGATCGCTTCGCGCGCCCGGCGGTGCGGTTTCCACCGCCGGCATCCGCAGCGGCGCCGCGCCGGTCTCCCGGGCGATCGCGAGGAGCGCGGGGGATTCGACGAGGCTCGATTTCGGCACGAGCCGCGACACCTTCGCCGCCGCCGCGCCATCCTCGCCGTAGCGCAGCGCCATGCAGCGGAAGAAGCCGACATAGATCAGCGGCAGCGCCGGGCCCACGACGCGGATCATCCGCCAGACCGACTCCGCCGGCGCGACGGCCGGCGCGATGCACCAGCGGCGATGCCGGCTCGCGTCGTCGAAGCGCACGCAGACATGATCGCCGAATCCGGCGCGCGCGCCCTTCCGCAGCCCCCAGGGGTAGGCGCGCTGGCCCAGCAGCAGCACCGCGCCCCGGGGCGCCGCGACCGCCTGGTCGAATAGCGTGGCCGCGGCCGGAAGCGTCGGCGCGCCCTTCAGCCCGCCCAGCGCCCCCGGCATGGCGGGCACGAGGTCGGTGACGTCGAGCGCGGCCACGGCCCGCGCCCGCGCGAGAAAGCGCCAGCGGGCCAGTTCGTGGAAGGATTGCAGGCCGAGCGCCGAGCGCCACGGGTCCGGCACCGGCGGAACCATGCGGTCCTTGCCCGGTGCGTCGGGCGCGTTCAGGGGATGCGCCTCGGGGCCGAGGCCGGGCTTGCCGAGCGGCACCGGCGCGCGCAGCAGGACGACGAGAAGATCGGCGGTCCCGGCCTCCGCCAGCATTTCGCGCAGCGCCCTGGCGAAATCGCGCGCCTCCTCCGGCGGGTCACGGTCGAGGATGACGGCGCCCGTGGCCCCGTGCACCCGCCCGTGCCAGAGGAGCCAGTCGCGCACCGCCTCGACGGTTTCGCCGTTGCGCTCGCCGAGCAGGCAATTCCGCCCCGCGAACAGC
>CAZPCU010000295.1:0-3295 GCA_964585075.1 uncultured Rhodobacterales bacterium | reverse complement strand
CCGGCGAGGCTCGCGCAGAAGATCGCCGCGATCGCCGAGGACGAGATCGCCTTTCAGGGGCCGGGCACCATCGCCGCCTTCATCATGGAGCCGATACAGGGCGCCGGCGGGGTGATCGTGCCGCACGAGACGCTCATGCCGCTCATGCGCGAGATCTGCGACCGTCACGGCATCCTGATGATCTCGGACGAGGTGATCACCGGCTTCGGCCGCACCGGCGACTGGTCGGGTGCGCGGCACTGGGGGGTGAAGCCCGACATGATGAGCACCGCCAAGGGCATCACCTCGGGCTATTTCCCGGTGGGCGCGGCGCTCGTCAACGAGAAGGTGGCCGAGGTCTTCGAGACCGCCGACGCCGAGGGCGCCATCTTCCACGGCTACACCTACTCCGCCCACCCGGTGGGCGCGGCGGCGGTGGTGGCCTGCCTCGAGGAGACGCTGCGCCTCGACACCCGCGCCAACGCCGGGCCGCGCGGGACGCAGCTCTTCGAGGGCGTGAAGCGGCTTGCCGAGAAGCATGACGTGATCGGCGACGTGCGCGGCGGGCACGGGCTCATGACGGCGATCGAGGTGGTCTCCGACCGCGCCGCCAAGACGCCGATGGATGCGGCCACCATGAAGCGCATCCACGAGGCCACCTACGAGGCCGGGGCCATGGTCCGGCTCGGCATGCACAACATCCTGATGTCGCCGCCGCTCACCATCACGGAAGCGGAGATCGACAGGATCCTCGCCGCGCTCGACAAGGGCTTCTCGGCGGCCTGACGAAGGGGCGGCGCGACCCGCGCTGCTTCTTCTTTGCGGAAATACTCTCGGGGGGTGAGGCCAGGAACGGGCCGAAGGGGGGCGGACAGCCCCCCTTTCGCGCGTGGCTCAGACCGGCAGCCCGGCCTCGGCGAACAGCGCCTTCAACTCCGTCTCCGGGCGCGCGCCGTAATGCGAGATCACCTCGCGGGCCGCCGCCACGCCCATGCGGCCCGCCACCTCCAGGGACTGCCCGGTGGCCAGCCCGTAGAGGAACCCCGCCGCGAACTGGTCCCCCGCGCCGGTCGCGTCCACGGGGGTGACGCGCTCCACCGGCACCACGGCCTCCTCCTTGCCGCGCACGAGCACGACGTCATGGCCCGAGCGTGTGCAGACCACGAGCCCGCTTTCGGCCGCGGCCTGTTCGAGCGCGGCGGAGAGATCCGTCTCGTAGAGCGATTCCCACTCGTGCTCGTTGCCGATGACGAAATCGAGTTCGCGCACGAGGCGGCGGAAATCCTCGCGATGGCGATCCACGCAGAACGGGTCCGACAGGGTGATGCCGGCCATGCCGCCCGCGGCGCGGCAGGCGCGCGCCGCCGCCGTGAAGGCCGCCTTCCCCTCGGGCTTGTCGTACAGGTAGCCTTCGAGGAACAGGATCTCGGCGTCGCCCGCCACGCCCGCGTCCACGTCCTCGGGGCCGAGCTCGGCGGAGATGCCGAGATAGGTGTTCATCGACCGCTCGCCGTCGGGCGAGACGAAGATCATCGAGCGCGAGGTGGGCAGCTCCCCCTCCGCGACGGGCGGGTTCGGGAAGGCCGCGCCGTCCCGCGCCATGCCCTCGGCGTAGAAGCGACCGAGCGCATCGTCGCGCACCCGCCCGATGAATGCGGTGCGCAGGCCGAGATTGCCGAGGCCCGCGAGCGTGTTCGCCACCGAGCCGCCGGGCGCCTGCCAGCGGTCCTCCATCGCGCCGTAAAGCAGCTCGGCGCGCTCGCGCTCGATGAGCTGCATGATCCCCTTCTCGATCCCCATGAGCGAGAGGAAGCTGTCGTCGCAATTGCTGATCACGTCGACGATGGCGTTGCCGATGCCGACCACCTGGTAGCGTTTCAAAGGGTCTTCTCCTCGTAGGCGCAGAGATCGCGGATGAGGCAGGCCGCGCAGGCGGGCTTGCGCGCCTTGCAGACGTAGCGGCCGTGCAGGATCATCCAGTGATGGGCGTGAAGCTGGAACTCGACCGGAACGTTGTCCTCGATGGCGCGCTCGACGGCGGCCACGTCCTTGCCGACCGCGATGCCGGAGCGGTTGCCCAGCCGGAAGATGTGGGTGTCCACCGCCTGCGCCGGATGGCGCCACCACATGTTCAGCACCACGTTCGCCGTCTTGCGGCCCACCCCCGGCAAGGACTGGAGCGCGGCGCGCGAGGACGGCACCTCGCCCCCGAACTCCTCGACGAGAATGCGCGAGAGCTTCAGGACGTTCTTCGCCTTGTTGCGGTAAAGGCCGATCGTCTTGATGTGGTCGATCAGGCGGTCCTCGCCGAGGTCCAGCATCTTCTGCGGCGTGTCGGCCACCTGGAAGAGCTTGTGCGTCGCCCTGTTGACGCCGGCGTCGGTGGCCTGAGCCGAGAGCGCCACCGCCACCAGCAGCGTGAAGGCGTTGGTGTGTTCGAGCTCCCCCTTCGGCTCGGGCTCGGCCGCATGGAAGCGGGTGAAGATCTCGTGGATCGTGTGGTAGTCGAGCTGCGCGGCCATGGCGCGTCTCATGCCCCGTCCCGCGGGGATGCGCAACAACCGGGTCGCGCTGTCCCGTACCGGCGGCTAAGCCTGTTTCCGGAAGGACACCGCCTCGGGAGGGCGGCATGGACGGGAACGGGGAGACCGGCATGGAGACGCCCGGCAGCTATCACTATGGCGTGGTGCGCCGCGCGATCGCGGAGATCGACGCCGCGGAGGGCCCCCTCTCGCTCGAAGAGCTGGCGGCCCGGATGGGCATGAGCCCGGCCCATTTCCAGCGCGTCTTCTCGCGCTGGGTTGGCGTCTCGCCCAAGCGCTACCAACAATACCTGGCCCTCGGCCACGCGAAGGCGCTCCTGCGGGAGCGTTTCACCACGCTGGAGGCCGCGCATGCCGTCGGGCTTTCGGGCGGGGGGCGCCTGCATGACCTCTTCCTGCGGTGGGAGGCGATGCGCCCGGGCGATTACGCCCGCCGCGGCGCCGGGCTCCGGATCCGGTGGGGCGTCTTCGAGAGCCCCTTCGGCGAGGTGCTCGCCATGGGCACGGAGGACGGGCTCTGCGGCCTCGCCTTCACCGGCGAGACGGGGCGCGCGGCGGCGTTCGAGGACATCTCGTCCCGCTGGCCCGCGGCCGCCTTCGTCGAGGCGCCGGAGCCGCTGCGGCCATGGGTCGAGGCGGCCTTCGGCGGGGAGGGCCGCCCGGCGCTGCACGTCATCGGCGCGCCCTTCCAGATCAAGGTCTGGGAGGCGCTGCTCGCCGTGCCCTCCGGCCACGTGACCACCTATTCGGAGATCGCGAATGCCATCGGTCAT
>CAZPCU010000294.1:0-3303 GCA_964585075.1 uncultured Rhodobacterales bacterium | reverse complement strand
AACTGGGCGATGTACACGCCCTGGCCCTTCACGCCGCTCTTCCAGGAGCTCAAGGACAAGGTCGAGATCTTCGACTTCTCGAAATACAACTTCGTCACGCCGATCATGAAGCCCGCGGCGATGGAGCGCGGCGAGCTTCTGAACGGCGTGATGAAGAACTACCGCCGCTTCTACATGCAGAAGGCGCTTTTCCATTATCCGTGGCGCGGCACCGGGTTCCGGCGGCGCTACCTTCTCGGCTGTCTCAAGGCGTTCCTGAAGGCCGGATTCCAGCGCACCTTCTACGATCTCGGCAAGGCGGGCTACTGGGGGCCGCAGTCGAAGGACAAGGTGGATTTCCACTTCGACGAGACCCGCCAGATCGCCGAGGCCCAGATGGAGGACTGGGAAGCCGCGGCCGACCGTGCGGCGCGGGCGCGCGAGCGGCGCGAGGCCGTGCGCGCCCAGATGAAGGATCGCGCGGCGGAGCGCCGCGAGGGGTTCCGGATGCCGAACGGGGCGGAAGTGCGCGCCTGCGGCGGCTCCGACAAGCAGATGGAGAACGTCTGACGCGATGGCCCCGCTCGACGCCTCCCCGGCGCACGCCGAGACGCCCGCGCGGATCGGGCCGAACGCGCTTCTCCAGCTCGATCCGCTGCTACGCCAGGCGGGACTCGACGGCGCGGTCTACGCCGCCGCGAAACTGGACGGGATGCCCGACGGCAGCGAGATGATCGACGAGAGGCCCGTGGCCCGCGTGCACCAGGAGTTGCGGCGGATCGCGCCCGACCGCGCGGCGGCGCTCGCACACGAGGCGGGGGTGGGCACCGGGCGCTACATCCTCGCCCACCGCATTCCGCGAACCGCGCAGCGCCTGCTCGTCACGCTGCCCGCGCCGCTCGCCGCGCCGCTCCTGGCAAGGGCCATCGCGGCGAATGCCTGGACATTCGCGGGCTCCGGACAGTTCTCCGTGATCTCGCCTTACTGTTTCGAAATCGCCGACAATCCCATCGTGCGCGGCGAACACGCTGCGCACCCGGTCTGTGACTGGCACGCGGGCGTCTTCACGACGCTCTACGCGGCGCTCGTCCACCCGCACATGCGCTGCACCGAGACGGCCTGCTGCGCGGCGGGCGCGCCCGCCTGCCGGTTCGAACTGGCGCGCGCGGCCTGAGCCCCTATTCGCCCGCCTTGAGCTGGGCCTGCACGGGCGGATTGTAGAGATACTCGCGCGTCGCCGGAATCGTCTGCTGCTGGTGTGCGAGCTGGATCTGGAAAACGCCCTGCCGCGTGGCGTCGAAGGACGCCTCGCAGGACACGAGATAGAACCGCCACATCCGGATGAAGCGTTCGTCGTTGATCTGCCGCACCTTGTCGAGGTTCGCCTCGAAACGCTTGCGCCAGTGCTCGAGCGTGCGCGCGTAATGGTAGGTGCCCTGCAGAACCTCGATGTCGGTGCCGTGCAGCCCCGATTTCTCGATCGCCGGGGCGATCTCCGACAGGGACGGCGTGTAGCCGCCGGGGAAGATGTACTTGTTGAACCAAGGCATCTGCGCCGTCGGTTCTTCCATCCGCCCGATCGTGTGAATGAGCGCGATGCCGTCCTCGGTCAGAAGCTCGGCCACCTTGTCGAAATAGGTCTCATACTGCGGCAAGCCCACATGCTCGAGCATGCCCACGCTCACGATGCGGTCGAAGGATTCGTCGAGCTTGCGGTAATCGAGCAGGCGGAACTCCACCCGGTTCGACAGGCCGGCCGCCGCAGCCCTTTCGCGGGCGCGCGCGAGCTGGTTCTCCGACAGCGTCACACCGACGACCCGCGCCCCGTAATCCCGCGCAAGCGTGATCGCCATGCCGCCCCAGCCGCAGCCGATGTCGAGCACGCGGTCGTCGGCGCGGATCATCAGCTTTTCCGCGATATGCGCCTTCTTGGCGGCCTGAGCCTCTTCCAGCGTCATGCCGGGGCGCGCGAAATAGGCGCAGGAATACTGCCAGTCCTCGTCGAGGAAGAGCGCGTAGAGGTCGTCGCTCAGGTCGTAGTGATGCGCCACGTTCCGCCGCGCGGTGAGCGGCGTGTTCTTCATCGTCCAGCGGCGCAGCGCGAAGCGTACGCGGTCGATGACACGGATCCATGGCGGGAACTTCCCGGCCCTGCGGTTGGCGAGCAGCAGCACGATAAGATCGTAGAGCGCATCCTTCTCCACCTCGATGGCGCCGTCCATGTACCCCTCGCCGAGCGCGAGCTCGGGGTTGAGGCAGAGCCGCCGATAGATGCCCGGATCGGTGAAGCGCGCCTCCGCTTCAAGATCCCCGCCGGGGCCGTAGCTTCGGCTCTGCCCGTCCGGGCCCGTGATGGTCAGCCGACCGCGGACGATGAGCCGGCGCAACATGCTGTCGAAGACACTTTCCCACATGTCAAATCCCCCTGTTGTCCGGATGCCGAGCACTCGAAGGCGCACGACGGTTCGACCTTCTCCCGAAAGGGGAGTATTACATCTGATTCGCGTTTCCTCAAATGACGCGGGCCAAGCGCCCTTGACTTCCGGCCCCCTGCCGAGTGTATCGGCGCCGGATCGCTGACCCGGAGGCCAAGAATGCACGCCTATCGCACCCACACCTGCGCCGACCTCGACACCTCGGCCGTCGGGGACACCGTACGCCTCGCCGGCTGGGTGCACCGCGTGCGCGACCACGGCGGCGTTCTCTTCATCGACCTTCGCGACCACTACGGGATGACGCAGGTGCTATGCGATCCCGACAGCCCGGTCTTCGCGGAGGTCGAGAAGGTGCGTTCGGAGTGGTGCATCCGCATCGACGGTGAGGTGAAGGCGCGGGATCCCTCGCTCATCAACCCGAAGATCCCCACCGGCGAGATCGAGGTCTTCATCCGCGACATGGAGGTGCTCGGCGCCGCGGCGGAGCTGCCGCTGATGGTGTTCGGCGACCAGGAGTATCCCGAGGAGACGCGGCTTCGCTACCGCTACCTCGATCTCCGGCGCGAGGAGATGCAGCGCAACATGACGCTGCGCTCGGACGTGGTCGCCTCGATCCGCCGGCGGATGTGGGACATCGGCTTCCGGGAATACCAGACGCCGATCATCACCGCCTCGTCGCCGGAGGGCGCGCGCGACTTCCTGGTGCCCTCGCGGCTCCATCCCGGGAAGTTCTACGCCCTGCCCCAGGCGCCGCAGCAGTTCAAGCAGTTGCTGATGGTCTCGGGCTTCGACAAGTATTTCCAGATCGCGCCCTGCTTCCGCGACGAGGATCCCCGCGCCGACCGCTCGCCGGCGGATTTCTACCAGCTCGACATGGAGATGAGCTTCG
>CAZPCU010000293.1:2741-3327 GCA_964585075.1 uncultured Rhodobacterales bacterium | reverse complement strand
CACGATCCGTGCCTCCACCATCATCGTGCGGCCGAGCTCCAGGAGCTTCTTCTGCCCGCCAGACAGGTTGCCCGCGCGCTCCTCGGCGAGGTGGTCGATCGTCAGGAACTCCAGCACCTCGTCGGCCTTCTCGCGCAGCGCGCGCTCCTCCTCGGCGATGCGGCCGCGGCCGAACCAGGTGTTCCAGAGCGTCTCGCCCGACTGGCCCCCGGGCACCATCATCAGGTTCTCGCGCACGGTCATGGAGTGGAACTCGTGGGCGATCTGGAAGGTCCTGAGAAGCCCCTTGTGGAAAAGAACATGCGGCGGCAGCCCGGTGATATCCTCGCCGTCCATCGTCACGCGCCCGGACGTCGGGGCAAGAACGCCCGCGATCACGTTGAAAAGCGTGGTCTTTCCGGCCCCGTTGGGTCCGATCAGCCCGGTGATGGAGCCCGGGCGGATCTCGAGCGACGCGCCGTCGACGGCGTGAAAGCCGCCGAAGTGCTTGTGCAGGTCCTCGACCTTGATCATGGGAAGGGCCCCTCCGGCCGCGCGGCCGCGGCTCTCGCGTTATTGGAACAGCCCGGAAGCGCGCGCTCCCGGG
>CAZPCU010000293.1:0-2731 GCA_964585075.1 uncultured Rhodobacterales bacterium | reverse complement strand
CCGCCGGATTAGCAGGGTTTTCCGCTCAGCGGAACTGCACCGTTTCGTAATCCCCGTCGGTCACCGTGTATTCGCGGTAGGTGCCGGCGGCCTCGCCCGGGCCTATCAGCTCCACCGCCGATGCGCCGACGTAGTCCACCTCGCCGCCCTCGGCGAGGATCTGAAGACCCTTTGCCAGCTCGCCGGGAAGAATCGGCTCGCCCGGCGCGTTGGCCACGTCCATCAGGTTCGCGGCCACGGCCTCCGACGTCGCCTCGCCGCCGGCCTGCATGGCCAGCGCGATGAGCGCCGCGGCGTCGTAGGATTCACGCGTGAAGGAGCTGTCGCCGTTGATGCCGGCGGCCTCGGTGATCGCGTTGAAGGCTTCCGTGCCCTCGCCCTCGGCCCAGGGGACCGCGCCGAAGGAGCCTTCCATGTCCTGGCCGAGATCGTTCATCAGGCTGTCGGCGAACATGCCGTCGCCCATCATGAAGGTGTCGAAGGCGCCCGAGTCGAGCGCGGCCTGGATCACGCCCTTGCCGCCCTGGTCGGCGTAGCCCAGCACCGCGAGCACCTCGCCGCCCGCGGAGGCGAGCGCGCCCACCTCGGCCGAGTAGTCGGCCTTGCCGTCCTCGTGCGGCGCCGAAAGCGTGACCGTGCCGCCGGCCTCCTCGAAGGACGCGATGAAGCTGTCGGCGAGGCCCTTGCCGTAGTCGTTGTTGGTGTAGGTGACCGCGACCTCGGAGATGCCCTTGTCCGTCAGGATGTCGGCGAGCACCTGGCCCTGCCGCGCGTCGGAGGGCGCGGTACGGAAGAAGAGGCCGTTGTCCTCGGCGGTCGACAGCGCGGGCGAGGTCGCCGAGGGCGAGACCATCGGCACGCCGTTCGGCACCGCGACGTTGGAGAGGATGGCACCCGTCACGCCCGAGCAGTCCGCCCCCATGATCGCCACGACGCCGTCGGTGGTGATGAGGCGCTCGGCGACCGCGGTGGCGGCGGCGCTGTCGATGCAGGTCGAATCCGCGCGCACCGGCACGAGCGTGTGACCCTCGAGGAAGGCGCCGCTCTCGTTGACCTCGGCCATCGCCAGCTCCGCGCTCTCCGCCATGTGCGGGGTGAGCGATTCGATCGGCCCGGTGAAGCCCAGGATCACGCCGATCGGAACATCCTCGGCCGCGGCCGCGCCGGCGGCCAGCGCCGCGGCGGCCGTCGCCATCACAAGCTTTTTCATGTTCGTCTCCCTTGCTGGACCAGTTTGCCCGCGCGCAACTTAAGCACCCTTCGGCCAAAAGAAAAGCGCGATCGGCGCGCGCCCGCCGGCCGATCCGGCGGCACTTTCCCGAACGCACGCGATGCTTATATCCCTAGGAAAGCAAGGGGAGGTCGCCATGCTTCGCAGCCTGACGCTCACGTTCCTGGTCGCGCTCGCCGCACCGGTCGCCGCGGAGCGACGGGACAGCGCGGCCGGGCCGGTCGATATCGCCCTCGTCGCCGAGGATTTCTTCACCCCCTGGGCGCTCGACTTCCTGCCGGGCGGGGGCTTCGTCGTCACCGAGCGCGAAGGCCGGCTCTGGGTGGTGGACCCGGACGGAACCCGCCGCGAGGTCGCCGGCCTGCCCGACATCGCGGTGACGGGGCAGGGGGGGCTCCTCGACGTGATGGTGCCGCGCGATTTCGCCGAGACGCGGGAGCTTCTCTTCACCTACGCGGCGCCGCAGCGGGGCGGGGCGGGCACGGCCGTCGGCGCGGGGCGGCTTTCCGATGACGGCGCGCGGCTCGAGGACGTGCGGACGCTCTTCGAGCTCACCCCCGGCAGCCGCGGCGGGCGGCATTTCGGCTCCCGCCTCGTCGAGGCGCCGGACGGGCACATCTTCGTGACCGTGGGCGACCGGGGCGACCGGCCCTCCGCGCAGGATCTCTCGCGCGAGAACGGATCAGTCCTGCGCATCGCGCGCGACGGCAGCATTCCGGCCGACAACCCGTTCGTCTCGGTCGAGGGCGCGCAGCCCGAGATCTGGTCCTACGGGCACCGGAACCCGCAGGGCGCGGCGCTCGACCTCGACGGCCATCTCTGGGCGCACGAGCACGGCGCGCGCGGCGGGGACGAGATCAACCGCATCGAACCGGGCGCCAACTACGGCTGGCCCGTGATTTCCTACGGGCGGCACTATTCCGGCGCGAAGATCGGGGAGGGCACCGCGAAGCCCGGCATGGAACAGCCCGAGTTCTACTGGGATCCCTCCATCGCGCCCTCCGGCATGGCCATCTATTCCGGCGCGCTCTGGCCGGAGTGGCGCGGGCACATCTTCGCGGGCTCGCTCAATTCGGATTTCCTCGTTCGCGTGGGCGGCCGCCCGCTCGCCGAAGCGGAGCGCATCGACACGCCCGAGACGCAGCGCGTGCGCGACGTGGCCGAAGGCCCCGACGGCGCGATCTGGTTCATCTCCGAGGGGAACGGCGCCATCTACCGCATGACGCCCGCCCCCGGGGAGTGAGCCGAGCCAGGGTGCGTGCCGGGCGTGGGTGCGTGCCGAGCACGCACCCTACGGGCCGGTGCGTGCCGAGCACGCACCCTACGGGCCTCAGATCGAGAGCCGCGCGGCGTGGGTGCCGCGCTCGCGGTAGGGCGTGGTGTCGTAATGCGCCCGGTAGCATTTCGAGAAATGCGAGGGCGAGGCGAAGCCGCAGGCGAGCGCCACGTTGATCACGCTCATGTCCGTCTGCATCAGCAGGTTCCGCGCCTTCTGGGGCC
>CAZPCU010000292.1:0-3344 GCA_964585075.1 uncultured Rhodobacterales bacterium | reverse complement strand
CGGCGATGCCCTGCACGTCGAGCGAATCGGTCGCCCGGCGCACCAGGTCCGGGTTGTTGTCCACCACGGTGACGTCGTTGCGCTCGCCGGAGAGGTGGCGCGCGATCTGCCAGCCGACCTGCCCCGCGCCGCAGATGATGACCTTCATGTGAAGCGGGCTCCCCCTGCTTGCGCAGGCTTCTGATTGGCAGAACCCCCGCGGCGGGTCAATCTCGGGCGCTCGGCGGGCGCGCCGGGGCGGCTCCCGGTCCTTCTCCCGCTCAGCCCCTCAGCCGCGCGCCCTGCGGGTCGAAGGGGGGCTGGGCCAGCACGCGGCCCGGATGCGGGCGGCCGAGAAGCATCACCTCCACCTCCGCGCCCGGCGGCACGTCGTCGAGGAAGCCCAGGGCGAGCGAACGCCCGACCGAGTAGCCGTAGGCGCCCGATGTCACGCGGCCCGCGCCGCGCCCCTCGTGGAAGACGGGCTCGCCGCCCGTCGCGTCGGCCCGGGACGCCTCGGCCGCCGCGTGGTCGATCTCGATCAGGCGAAGACTCTCGCGGGCCGGGCGGCCCATCGCCTCGGCGGCGGCGTCGCGGTTGAGGAACGGCTTGTCGAGCTTCACCAGCCGCTCAAGGCCCACTTCCTGCGGCCAGTACTCGGGGCTGTACTCGCGCCCCCAGGAACCGTAGCCCTTCTCGATCCTGAGCGACATCAGCGCGCGCGAACCTGCGGGGCCCACCCCCATCTCGCGCCCCTCCTCGAGGAGCGCCTCGTAGAGGCGGAGCTGGTCGGCCTCGCGGCAGTGCAGCTCCCAGCCGAGATCGCCGGTGAAGGAGACCCGCAGCGCCGTCACCTCGACGCCCGCGACCTCGATCCGCTTCGAGCGCAGGAAGGGAAAGTCGGGCGTGGCGAGCGAGGCGCCGGTGAGCCGCTGCAGCAGCGCGCGGCTTTCCGGCCCCGCGACGTTGAAGCCGCAATGGCTGTCGGTGAGGGACTCGAAGCGCGTGCCCCTGGGCAGCGGCACCTCGCGGAAGAAGCGGCTGTGGTAGCGCTCGGCGAGCCCCGAGCCGATGATCCAGTATTCCTCCGGCGCGAGGCAGGTCACCGTGAAGTCGCCCGCGATCCCGCCCCGCTTCCCGATCAGCGGCGCAAGGCAGGAGCGGCCCGGCTCGGCGGGAATGCGGTTGGCGAAGACGGCCTCGCACCAATCATGGGCGCCGGGTCCGGCGACGCGGTACTTGGCGAAATTCGAGATGTCGATGATGCCGGCGCGCTCGCGGAGCGCGCGGGCCTCCTCGCCCACCGGCGCCCACCAGTTCTGCCGCGTGAAGCCCAGCGTGTCCTCGGTGCCCGGCGCGTCCGCGAACCAGAGCGGATGCTCCCAGCCGTAGTTCAGCCCGAACACCGCGCCCATCGCCTTCTGCGTCTCGTAGACGGGGCGCGTGCGCACCGGCCGGCCGGCCGCGCGTTCCTCGTTCGGGAAATGGATGGCGAAGCGGTGGGCGTACTGGTCGCGCACCCGCGCCCTGGTGAAGGCGGGCCCCGCCCAGGCCCCGAAGCGCGCCACGTCCCAGGCGAAGAGGTCGTGGCGCATCTCGCCCTCGGTGATCCATTGCGCGGCCATCAGCCCCATGCCGCCCGACTGCGAGAAGCCCGGGATGATGCCGTTGGCGCAGAAGTAGTTCGACAGCTCCGGCACCGGACCGAACAGCACATTGGCGTCGGGCGACCAGATCATCGGCCCGTTGATCACGCGCTTGATGCCGGCCTCGCCCACCGCGGGCACCCGCTCGATCGCGCGCATCATGTTCTCCTCGATGCGCTCGAGGTCGTCGGCGAAGAGCTCGTGGCCGAAGCCCCCCGGCGTGCCGTCCTCGGCCCAGAGCCGCACGTCGCGCTCGTAGGCGCCCACGAGAAGCCCCTGCCCCTCCTGCCGGAGGTAGTATTCCCCGTCCCGGTCCGCGACCGAGGGCAGGCGGCGGTCCATCGCGGCGATCTCGGGGATCGTCTCGGTGACGAAATACTGGTGCTCGGTGGGCTGGAGCGGAAGCTCGATGCCGGCCATGCGCGCCACCTCGCGGCCCCAGAGCCCGGCCGCGTTCACAACCCAGCCGGCGCGGATGTCGCCCTTCTCCGTGCGGACGAGCCAGGTGCCGTCGGGCATCTGCTCGGTCGCGGTGACGGGCGTGAAGCGGTGGATCTCGGCGCCGCGCGCCCGCGCGCCCGCGGCGTAGGCGGCGGTGACGCCCGAGGGATCCACGTTGCCGCCGTCGGGCTCGTACATGATGCAGCGCACGCCCTCGAAATCGACGAGCGGGTGCAGCCGCTCGGCCTCGTCGCGGCCGATCTCGTGGAAGTTCATGCCGTAGAGGCGGGCCTTGGCCGCCTGCAGGCGGAGCTGGTGCTCGCGCGCCTCGGTCTGGGCGAGGTAGAGCGAGCCGGGCTGGAACACCCCGCAGCCCTGCCCCGTCTCGCGCTCGAGTTCGCGGTAGAGCTGCATGGTGTAGTGCTGGATGCGGCTTATGTTGGTGTTGTCGTGCAGCCCATGGATGTTGGCGGCGGCGTGCCAGGTGGAGCCCGAGGTGAGCTCGTCGCGCTCCAGGAGCACGACGTCCGTCCAGCCGGCCCTGGCGAGGTGGTAGAGGATGGAGCATCCGATGACGCCGCCGCCGATCACGACGGCCTGGGCGTGGGTTCTCATGTGGCCTTTTCCTTCGCGGTTTCGGCCAGACTGCACCGCGCCGCAGGCCGGGGATCGCCCGAACCCGACATGGAATGTCGCGGCGGGAACGGGCGCGCCCGGGCGCGCCGAACCTTCCCGTCCGCGACATCCCGTGTCGCAGCCGGGCTTGCCAGCGCGCCCGCGCCTCCCGAGGGTGGCGCAAGGCCAAGGCGGAGGACCTCCCATGAAGACCACCACCCGTGTCGCCGTGATCGGCGGCGGCGTCGTCGGATGCAGCGTGCTCTATCACCTGACCAAGCTGGGCTGGAGCGACGTGATGCTGATCGAGCGGTCCGAGCTCACCTCGGGGTCCACCTGGCACGCGGCGGGGGGCTTTCACACGCTCAACGGCGACACCAACATGGCCGCGCTGCAGGGCTACACGATCCGGCTCTACCGCGAACTGGAGGAGATCACCGGCCTGACCTGCGGGCTGCACCACGTGGGCGGCGTGACGCTGGCGGACAACCGCGACCGCTTCGACATGCTGCTCGCCGAGCGCGCGAAGCACCGTTACATGGGCCTCGACACCCATATCGTCGGGCCAGAGGAGATCGCCAGGATCGCGCCGATCACCAATCTCGACGGCATCATCGGCGCGCTCTACGACGCGAAGGAGCCGACCGAACGGGCCGGGAAACC
>CAZPCU010000291.1:0-3350 GCA_964585075.1 uncultured Rhodobacterales bacterium | reverse complement strand
GGCACCCCGTCCTGAAGCGCGGACTCGGCGGTGGGGATCACCTCGAGCTCGCGCATGATCATCTCGCGCAGCTCCGCCGGCGCGCCGGCGGAAATCTTGAGCCGCACCACCTCGCCCCGGCGGCGGCGCTTGAGCGCCACCTCGAACTCGCGGACAAGATCCTCGGCCTCTTCCTCCAGCTCGAGATCGCTGTCCCGGAGCACGCGGAAGGTGCAGTGCCCCGCCGCCCGGTAGCCGGGGAAGAGGCTGTCGAGATGGAGCATGAGAAGCTCCTCGAGCGGCAGGACGCGGTGCCTGCCCTCGGGGGCGTCGAGCCTCACGAACCGGTCGATCTGGTGCGGGATCGGCAGCAGCGCCTGCAGCACGCGGCCGTCGCGGCTCCGCTCGAGCTGGAGCGCGAGGCTGAAGCCCGTGTTCGGGATGAAGGGGAAGGGATGCGCCGGGTCGATCGCCAGCGGCGAGAGCACCGGGAACACGCGGTCGAGGAAGACCTTGCCGAGATGTTCGCGGTCCGCCGAGGAAAGCCCGCCGGCCTCCTCGATGACGATGCCCTCCTGCTCCATCTCCCTGCGAATCCCGGCATAGACCGCCTGCTGGCGCTGCATCAGGCGCCGCGCGTCCTCGTCGATGAGGACGAGCTGCTGCGCCGGGGTGAGCCCGTCCGCCGCAGGGGTGGTGTTGCCCTCCTTGGCGAGTTCGCGAAGGCCCGCGACGCGAACGGTGTAGAACTCGTCGAGGTTCGTGGCGGAGATGGAGACAAAGCGCAGCCTTTCGAGAAGCGGAACGCGGGGGTTCTCCGATTCCTCGAGCACCCGCCAGTTGAAGCCCAGCCACGAAAGCTCCCGGTTGAAGAAGCGCTTCGGTCCCGAGACCTCCTCTTCCGGAAGCGTTGCCGGTTCGGGAATGTCGGAATTCAGGAAGTCCGCGGTCGTCATGTGCTCTCCTTGCCCGGTTGGTATGTCGCCGCTGTGACAAGGGCCGGTCCGTGGTTATCCCTCATCGAGCACCTCCGCCGCAAGGGCCCGCGTCACCGGGCGCCGGCCCGCGAGCGCCGCGCGGTCGAGGCGCTCCACCACCGCCGCGGCGGCGGCGAAGGAGCGGTCCATCCTGCGCGTGAGATAGGTGATCGTGTCCGGGCTTGGGCTGAGCTGACGGTCGGCGAAGAGCTTCGCCAGCAGCGCGGCGAGGAGCGCGTCGTCGGGCGGGCCGAGGCGGACCGTCCGCGCCGCCTGAAGGCGGCTTTCGAGGTCGGGCAGGGCGAGGCCCCAGCGCCCCGGCGCGTCGCGCCCCGTCACGAGCAGCGCCTGGCCCTCGGCCAGCGCGAGGTTGTGGAGGTGGAAAAGCGCCGCCTCGGCCTCGCAGTCGCCGGCGATACGGTCCGCGTCCTCCACCGCCACGGGCCGATCCGCGAGCTGGGGTATGCCCGCCCGGGCGAGATCGCGCGCGGCGACGATCCGGGCGCCCGAAAGCGCCGCCCAGACATGGGCGAGGTGGCTCTTGCCCGCGCCTTCGGGGCCTGCGAGCACGAGCTTGCCACCCGGCCAGTCGCGCCAGCTTTCCACGGCGGCGAGCGCCTCGGCGTTGGCGGGGGAGACGAAGAAGTCGTCCCTCCCGAGCGCCGGGCGCGCAGGCAGGTCGAAGCTGAGCTGGCGGGGCATCGCTTCACTCTTCGTCGGGGTTTTCCAGGCCGCGGTAGAGCCGGCTGTCCAGATACTGCCCCACGGCGAAGCGCGCCACGACGCCGATCGCCGCAGCCACCGGCACCGCGACCAGCATGCCCACGAAGCCGAAGAGCGACCCGAACACGGTCAGCGCCAGAAGCAGCCAGACCGGGTGCAGCCCGACCGAACTGCCGACGAGGCGCGGCGTGATGATGTTGCCTTCCATGAGCTGGCCGAACTGGAAGATCGCGGCCACGAGCACGATCCAGAGCCAGTCGCCCCAGAACTGGAAGAGCGCGAGCCCGATGGCCATCATGCCGCCGACGATGGCGCCGACATAGGGGATGAAGGTCAGCAGCCCGGCCACGAAACCCACCACGAGACCGAACTGGAGGCCGACCGCCATCAGCGCCACCGCGTAGTAGGTGCCGAGGATCAGGCAGACGGTCCCCATGCCGCGCAGGAAGCCCGAGAGGGTCCGGTCGATCTCGGCGGCGAGGCGGCGGATCACCGGGGCGTGGTCGCGCGGCAGGAGCCTGTCGATCTCCGCGATCATGCGGTCCCAGTCGAGCAGCAGGTAGACCGCCACGACCGGCACGATCACGAAAAGCAGGACGATGTTCAGAAGCGAGCCGACGGAGGCGAGCGCCCGGTTCAGGTAATCGAGGCCGCGCGACTGCACCACCTCCGCGATCTGGTCGAGCGAGCGGCGGATCGTGCTGTCGCGCTCGACGACTTCCGGGAAATGGGTGAGCAGGAAGTCCCGGAGCTGGGCCATCAGCTGCGGAACGGTGTTCACGAGCTCGATGGTCTGCTGAACGAGCGTCGGGATCACGAGAAGCGCCATCACCACGAAGACGAGCACCGCGGCGATCGTGATGATCGCCGTGGCCACCGCGCGCGAACAGCCCGCCCGCTCCAGCCGGTCGGCGACGGGATCCAGGAAATAGGCGATCGCGCCGCCGAGGATGAAGGGCAGGAGCACGTCGCCCAGATACCAGAGCAGCACGAGGAAGACCGCCGTGGCGATGCCCCAGTATTTCAGCTGCGCGCGAACGGGCAGGGCCATGGCGTCTCCTTCGCTTCGCGGTATTTCACCTCATAGCGTCCGCGTTTCAAGCCCGCGAGTCCTCTCCGGCCCGCGCCACGTCGCCTCGGCCGGCCGGCGCCTCGGACCTGCCCTAAGGTCAGGTTTTCCGGAATTGCGGGAAAACGGCCCGGCGGGCAAAGTTCTCCCACTCCAGCGAGTTGGAGCGTAGCGAGTGGCGGCCGACGGAGGCGTCGGCCGCGTGGGTCCAGAGTGATTGTGGTGCGAGTGCCGCCGGTCATGCCCGCCTCCCGGGCGTGCCGGCGGGGGGGGTCGCGCGGCCCTGTGCGGTTTCCGGGTCGGAGTGCCTCTCCGGCCCGGTCTTCGTGTGCAACGCCGTCTTCTTGTGCCCGGAGGCAACCTCTTCTAAACCGCGCGGGACTGTCAATCCAGCGAGGGTCCGATGCGCCTGTCCCGCTACTTCCTGCCGGTCCTGAAGGAGACGCCCGCAGAGGCGCAGATCGCAAGCCACCGCCTGATGCTCCGGGCCGGCATGATCAGGCAGGCGTCGGCCGGCATCTATTCCTGGCTCCCCCTCGGCTACCGCGTGCTGCGCAACATCGAGCGCAGCTTCAACCGTATCTGGCGCACCCCGGAAAACC
>CAZPCU010000290.1:0-3355 GCA_964585075.1 uncultured Rhodobacterales bacterium | reverse complement strand
GACTTCTTCACCGGGCGGTCCACGTCGTCGCCGTGTGCGGTGGAGCGGAAGAGCGTCTGCTCGCGCGGCTCCCAGTCCTCGGGCGTCTTGCCCTTGGGCGGTTCGAGCACGCCCTCGTAGATCAATCCCTTGCCGCGCAGCGTGTCGAGCGCCGCCTCGATGCGGCCCGTGCCGTAGAGAGACTTCTCGGAGAAGAAGACGTCCATCGTCACGCCGAGCGCCGCCAGATCCTCGCGGATGACCTCCATCATCCGGTCGGTGGCGAAGGCGCGCACCGGGGCCAGCCACTCGGACTCGGGCTTGCCGACATAGGCGTCGCCGACCTTCTCCTTGAGCGCCTCGCCCACGGGGACGAGATAGTCGCCGGGATAGGTGCCGTCCTCGAAGGCGACCTCGTGGCCGAACGCCTCAAGGTAGCGGAGATAGACGGAGCGGGCGAGCGTATCGACCTGCGCGCCGCCGTCGTTGATGTAGTATTCGCGGGTCACGTCATAGCCCGCGTAATCGAGAAGCGCGGCGAGCGCGTCGCCGAAGACGGCGCCGCGGGTGTGCCCCACATGGAGCGGGCCGGTCGGGTTCGCGGAGACGAACTCCACGTTCACGCGCTCTCCCGCGCCGCGGTCGGAGCGGCCGAAGCCCGCGCCCTCCTCCAGCGTGCGGCGCACCACGCCCTGCCAGACGGCGGGGGAAAGGCGCAGGTTGATGAAGCCCGGCCCCGCGACCTCTGCCATGGCGATGCGCGGGTCCGCGCCCAGCCGTTCGGCGAGCGCGCCGGCGATGTCGCGCGGCTTCGCGCCGGCGGGCTTGGCGAGCACCATCGCGGCGTTCGTGGCCATGTCGCCGTGGGCCGGATCGCGCGGCGGTTCCACCGCCACGTTCGAAAGGTCGAGCCCCTCGGGCAGCGCGCCCTCGGCCGTCATCGCGCCCAGCGCCTCGATCACGGTGTCGCGGAATTCGGAGAAGAGGTTCATCGGCGTCCCTTTCGCACCGCGCGCGGTGTAGCACGCCCGCCGGGGGCGTCAACGCCCGCCGCCGGCACGCAGGGTGCGCGGCAGACCCCGGCGCCCGCGCAGGCGCGCCGCGACGGCGCCGGCGGACACGCGACGCCGCTGACCGGAACGCTAGCGGAGGTCAGCCGGCTCGTCGCCGCCGAGGAGGCGCGCGTGGCTCTGGAGCGCGAACCGGTCGGTCATGCCGGCGATGTAGTCGGCGACGATGCGGGCGAGCGCCGTCTCGTCCGGCGCGGAGGCCACGTCCTCCTGCCAGCGCCGCGGCAGGTGGCGGGGCTCGGCGAGGTAGAGGGGGAAGAGATCCTCCACCACCTTCGTCACGCGCGCGCGCATCTCCACCACCTTGGGCGCGCGGTACATGCGCTCGAAGAGGAAGGCGCGGATCGCCCTGAGATCGGCGGCGAGCGGTTCGGAGAAGCGCACGACCATGCGGCCCGCCTGCCGCACCGCGTCCACGTCAGGCGGGTCCAGCGCGTCGAGTTCGGCGCGCGCGGTGGCGATCACGTCCTCCACCATCACGCCGAAGAAGCGGCGCAATCCCTCGTGGCGCCGGCGATAGGGCTCGAGCCCCGGCCAGGCGCGGTCCACCTCCGCGAAGCAGTCGGCGAGCACGGGAAGCGCCGCGATCTCGTCCAGGGTGAAGAGGTCGGCGCGCAGCCCGTCGTGCAGATCGTGGCTGTTGTAGGCGATATCGTCGGAGAGCGCGGCCACCTGCGCCTCGGCGCTCGCGTGGGTGCCGAGCTCGAGGTCGTGGACGGAGTCGTATTCGGCGAGCGCGTAGGGGATTTCGCCCGCCACCGGCCCGTTGTGCTTGGCGATCCCTTCGAGCGCCTCCCAGGTCAGGTTGAGCCCGTCGAACGCCGCGTAGTGGCGTTCCAGCCGGGTGACGATCCGGATCGCCTGCGCGTTGTGGTCGAAGCCGCCATAAGGCCGCATCAGCGCGTCCAGCGCGTCCTCCCCGGTGTGCCCGAAGGGCGTGTGGCCGAGATCGTGGGCGAGCGCGACGGCCTCGGTGAGCGCCGGGTCGAGGTCGAGGGCGCCCGCGATGGTCCGCGCGACCTGGGCGACCTCCAGCGAGTGGGTCAGACGGGTGCGGAAATAGTCGCCCTCGTGCTCGATGAAGACCTGCGTCTTGTGCTTGAGGCGGCGGAAGGCCGAGGAATGGATGATCCGGTCGCGGTCGCGCTGGAACGGCGAGCGGAAGGCGCTTTCCGGCTCGGGCACGAGCCGGCCCCGGCTTCTCGCCGGGTCGGAGGCGTAGCGCGCGCGCATGGGTCCTCTCCTTGTCGCCTGTCCCCGCGCCTCATATATTCGAGGGTGAACCGGAACTGAACCGTCGGGACAAGGCAGAGATGCAACTTCCTCCGAAAGTGACCGAGCGCGCCTTCGCGCGGCTGGCCGAGATCGGCGCCTCCCGCGAGGGCCAGGCGCTGCGCGTGGCCGTGGAGGGCGGCGGCTGCTCGGGTTTCCAGTACGACATCCGCCTCGACGCACCCGCCGAGGACGACCTCGTGCTCGAGGGTGGCGGAGAGAAGGTGGTCGTCGATTCGGTGTCCCTCCCCTTCCTGGAGAACGCGGTGATCGACTTCACCGAGGAGCTGATCGGCGCGCGCTTCACCATCGAGAACCCGAACGCCTCCAGCTCCTGCGGCTGCGGCACCTCCTTCTCGATCTGAGCCGCGTTCAGAGCCGCCGCGCCACCCGGAACGCCCCCGCCCCGACCTCCACCGCCCAGCGCCGGGCGGGGATGCGCGTGCCCGCGGCCGTGACGTGGGGTGCGAGCGAGAGGACGCCGTCCGCGATCTCTCCGGGCGCCTCCACGCCGTCCGAGAAGCGCACCATGCATCCCCCCGCGCCGGGCCCCTCCACCCGGCCGCGCGCACCGGGGAAGAGATGGGTGTGACCGACCGAGAGAAGCGTCGTCATGCGGCCTCCGCCTTGCGCCCGGCCCAGCGAACCGGCTAGCTGGGCCGGAGGCAAGAGGACTGCGCCGATGAAGATCGCCACCTTCAACATCAACGGCATCAAGGCCCGCCACCAGGCGCTCTGCGACTGGCTCGACGAGGACCGCCCCGAGGTGGTGCTGCTGCAGGAGATCAAGTCGCTCGACGAGACCTTCCCGGCCGAGCTCTTCGAGGCGCGGGGCTACGCGGTCGAGACCCACGGCCAGAAAGGTTTCAACGGGGTGGCGATCCTCTCGCGGCTGCCGCTCGAGGACGTCTCGCGCGGGCTGCCGGGGGACGACGCGGACGCGCAGGCGCGCTGGATCGAGGCCACGGTGATGGGCGAGGTGCCGGTGCGGGTCGCGGGGCTCTACCTGCCCAACGGCAACCCCGCGCCCGGGC
>CAZPCU010000289.1:0-3377 GCA_964585075.1 uncultured Rhodobacterales bacterium | reverse complement strand
GATGTCATCGCTCATCGGCGCGGTGCCTCCGCCATGTCGCGCATCCAGGCGTCGATCTCGGCCTTGACCCAGACGACCCGCATGGCGCTGACTCGCACCGGGCGAGGCGGCGGAGTTCGACATCCCGGCGCGCCCCGGCAATCTCCGGGACGCCTGGGAAGATCTTCAGCGCCTCGGGGTGGACCTCGCGGTGCAGCCCGCGGGAAGCCGGCGCAAGAAGCTGCTGGTGGCGGACATGGACAGCACGATGATCCGGCAGGAATGCATCGACGAGCTGGCCGAGGTCGCGGGCGTCGGCGCGCATGTCCGCGAGATCACCGCGCGGGCGATGAACGGCGAGCTGGATTTCGAGGGGGCGCTCACCGAGCGGGTGGCGCTGCTCCGGGGACTGGAGGAGAGGGTGATCGGGGAAGTGCTCGCCGCGCGCATCACGCAGATGCCGGGGGGCGCGGCGCTGGTGGCGACGATGCGCGCGGCGGGGGCGCACACGCTTCTCGTCTCGGGCGGGTTCACGGCCTTCGCCGGGCCGGTGGCCGAGGCGATCGGGTTCCACGAGGCGCGCGCGAACGTGCTCGAAAGCGAGGGCGGCAAGCTCACCGGCACCGTCGCCCGGCCGATCCTGGGGCGCGACGCCAAGGTGCGCGCGCTGGAGGAGACGGCCGCGCGCCTCGGGATCTCGGAGGCCGAGGTGCTCGCCGTGGGGGATGGCGCGAACGATCTCGGCATGCTGGAGCGGGCGGGGCTCGGGGTGGCGCTGCACGCAAAGCCCTCTGTGCAGGCGCGCTGCGAGATCCGGGTGAACCACGGCGACCTGACGGCGCTTCTCTATCTCCAGGGGTACACGCGGTCGGAATTCACCGCGCCCGAGCGCCAGCTGTCATAGCCAGGCAGGTTGGTCACACGCGGCCGGGGGATGAGCCCTCCGATTCCGGCCTGGCGGCCACCCGCAGCGCGTCGGCGGGCCGGATCGATCCCGTCTCGATGCCGCGCCGGTTGAGAATCGGTGCGTCCATCCGCCGCCGAACGGCCGGGTCGCCGGCCTCCAGCACGCCGTGGCGCACGAGGAGAGCGGCCATCGCGCATTCCGAGGCGCGGGTGGCGCCGTCGGCGATCTTGAGCGCGATGCCGAGCCCCTTCTCGGGCAGAATCGCGGTGAAGACGCCCTCCGCGCCCGTCTTGATCGCGGCGCGGCCCCGGGCGGCGCGCATGAGCTCGGTGCAGGCCCGCCCCTCGCCCGCCACGAGCGCGGGATGGGCCGTCATCGCCGCGACGAGCTCCGCCGCCGCGCGGCTCGCGGCGTCAGAGCGTCGCCCCGCCGTGGCGAACCAGCCCATCGCCCGGGCGAGGGCGGACAGGCGCGCGGCGAAATTCGGCGCCGAGCAACCGTCGATGCCGTAGCCCGGACTCGCCGCGCCCGTCACCTCCTCGAAGGCGGCGCGGCAGGCGCGCTGCACCGGGTGGTCGGGGTCGATGTAGTCCGGCCCGGCGCCGAGATGCCGGCCGAGCGTCAGCATTCCCGCATGCTTGCCGGAGCAGTTGTTGTGCAGTTGCGAGGGCCGTTCATGGGCGCGGATGAGGGCGAATTTCGCTTCCTTGTCGTCGGGCACCTGCGGGCCGCAGCGCAGGTCGCCCTCTCCGAGCCCGAGCCCTTCGAGCCAGCCCGCCACGCGCCGCGTGTGGATCGCAGCCCCGTTGTGGGACGCGCAGGCCAGCGCGAGCTCTTCCGGGCCGAGTCCCGCCTCGCGCGCGGCGCCGGACGCGACGAGCGGCAGGGCCTGGATCATCTTCACGGCCGAGCGCGGAAGGATCACCGCGCCGGGATCGCCCCAGGCCTCCACGACGCCCGAGGCGTCGGCGACGACCGCGTGGCCGAAATGATGGCTCTCGAGAAACGGCCCGCGATGGACTTCCGCCATGGGCGCGGCGTGCTGCATGGGATTTCCCCCTCACGAAACGGCGATTTTTCGCCAACTGCTCTTTCGCGCGTCAAGGCTTTGACGCTAGATTGACACAGGATATGTAGGCGCATGACCGCGCCGCGCACGGAACAGAGCCGGGCAACGGCTAGCGCGGCAGGCGGTGTTGAGGCAAGGACGGCATGGAGGCTGGAGGCATGATGTCACGGATCGCGCTGGGCGTCGTCGGCGCGCTGGCGCTTCTGGCGCCTGCGGGCGCGATGGCCCAGGAAGAGCAGAGCACCAACCGGGTCGCGGCGGAAACCGACTGGAGCGTCTTCGTCGAGGACGATCCCACCGAGTGCTGGGCCGTGTCCCAGCCGAAGGAGACGGTGAACACCCGCGACGGGCGCGTCGTGGCCGTGCGGCGGGGCGAGATCCTTCTCTTCACCTTCTTCCGGCCGGGCGCCGGCATCGAGGGGCAGGTGACCTTCACCGGCGGCTACCCCTTCGCCGAGGGGTCCACGGTAAACGTGAACGTCGGCGGCACCGAGTTCGAGCTCTACACCGACGGCGAATGGGCGTGGCCGGCCACGGACGAGGACGACCGCCGGATCATCGAGGCGATGAAGGCCGGCGCCGACGCCGTGCTCACCGCGCGCTCGAGCCGGGGCACGACCACGAAGGACACCTTCTCGCTCATGGGGTACACCGCCGCGCTCGAGGAAGCCCAGCGGCGCTGCTCCGGCGACTGAGCGGGCGCGCGCCCTGCGCCTCCCGCCGCCTGCGCCACGAACCCTTTGGCGCGGGCGCACGAATCCTATATGAGGAAGGCTTCTTCCAGCCAGGGTGCCCAAGATGTCCGCCAGCGCGCCGATCACGCAGGATCTCGTCACCATCCCCCGGAAACTCCCGGAGGGGCGGATCAACCTCGTGGGCCTCACCCGCGAGGGGCTGCGCGAGGCGCTCGTCGCGCGCGGCACGCCCGAGAAGCAGGCGAAGATGCGCGTGGCGCAGCTCTGGCAGTGGATCTACCAGCGCGGCGTGCGCGATTTCGCGGAGATGACGAATCTCTCCAAGGCCTACCGCGCGGAGCTCGCCCGGCATTTCACCATCGAGATCCCTGAGGTCGTCTCGAAACAGGTGAGCGCCGACGGCACGCGGAAATACCTGATGCGCATCGCCGGCGGCCACGAGGTGGAGACTGTCTACATTCCCGAGGAAGGGCGCGGCACGCTCTGCATCTCGAGCCAGGTGGGCTGCACGCTCACCTGTTCCTTCTGCCACACCGGCACACAGAAGCTCGTCCGCAACCTGACCGCCGGAGAGATCGTGGGCCAGATCATGGCCGCGCGCGACGACCTGGACGAATGGCCGAAGCCCGGCGAGGGCATGGGCGAGCGGCCGCGCCTCATCTCGAACATCGTGCTCATGGGCATGGGCGAGCCGCTCTACAATTTCGAGAACGTGCGCGACGCCATG
>CAZPCU010000288.1:0-3382 GCA_964585075.1 uncultured Rhodobacterales bacterium | reverse complement strand
GCCCTGGTGCAGGAAGATGCCGCCCATGAGCTGCACGTCGAAGGCGCGCAGGCCGAGGGCGCGGAGCCCGGCCTCGCGGCAGGCGGCGAAGGCTTCCGGCAGCAGGTCGTCGAGCGACTCTCCGCCGGCGTGGCGCGTGCGGAATTCCTCCGTCTTGGCGAGGAGCCCCTCGTCGGAGAGCGCCTGCATGTCGGGTTCGAGCGCGTTGATCCGCGCGATCAGCGGCCGGGTCGCCTTGATCTTCCGGTCGTTCGGCGTGCCGAACACCTTTCTGGCGATGCGTCCGAGGCCCATGCGTGATCTCTCCGTGCGTGGCTGACGTTTTGTTGCGCCGCATCGGCTTGCCCGTCCGATCCGGAGCCCGTAGGTGTTGGGGGAAGACGGCGCCGGCTGGCCTTGGCCTAGCGATGTAAGCGGCGCCCCCAAGAGTGTCAACGCCGCCACCGGCGGCCCGACGGGAAGGAAACCCCATGCACGCTTCGATTCGCTCGCTCGCCGCGGTGCTCGCTCTCGGCGCCGCGCTCCCCGCCGCCGCGCAGGATGCCGGCGACGCCCCGAGCGCCGACACGGTGGTGGCCACCGTCAACGGCGAGGAGATCACCCTGGCGCACATGCTGGTCGCGCGCGACTCGCTGCCAGAGCAGTATCAGCAGCTTCCCGAGGACGTGCTGTTCGAGGGCATCCTCGACCAGATGGTGCAACAGACGCTTCTCGCCCAGGAGGCGGGGGAGGAGCTTTCGCTCCGCGCCCGGGCCGCTCTCGAGAACGAGCGCCGCCTGCTGAAGGCCGGCGACGCGGTGGAGGCCATCATCGATGACGTGGTGACCGACGAGGCGCTCCAGGCCGCCTATGAGGCGCGCTACGCCGACGCCGATCTCGGCACCGAGTACAACGCCTCGCACATCCTCGTGGACACCGAGGAAGAGGCCGAGGACCTCGTCCGCCAGCTCGAACAGGGCGCGGATTTCGCGGAACTCGCCATGGCCCATTCCACCGGGCCGTCCGGGCCCTCCGGCGGCGAGCTCGGATGGTTCGGCGCGGGCATGATGGTGCCGCCCTTCGAGGAGGCCGTGATGGAGATGGAGACGGGCGCCGTCTCCGATCCCGTCGAGACGCAGTTCGGCTGGCACGTCATCAAGCTGAACGAGACCCGCGCCAAGGCAGCACCTGCCCTGGAGGAGGTCGAGGCGGAACTCGCCGAGGAGATCCGGCAAGAGGCGGTGACCGAGCGGCTCGAGGCGATTCAGGCCGAGGCGGAGATCGCGCTTCCCGAGGAGGGTGAGATCGATCCCTCCGTCCTCGGCGACCAGTCCCTCCTGGAGAACTGACGCATGGGCGCAACGCCGCCGCGCTCGCCCCTCGCGCCCGAGCGATTCCCGGACCTGCCCGAGATCGCGGGCGTCGAGCTCGCCGCGGCGGCGGCGGGCGTGCGCTACGCCGGCCGGGACGACCTGATGCTCGCCCGCCTCGCCCCCGGAAGCACGGTCGCGGGGGTGTTCACGCGCTCCGCGACCCGCGCGGCGCCGGTGCTCGACTGCGAGGCGAAGATCGGGGCCGAGGGCGGCGAGGGCGCGGCCTTCCTCGTGAACGCGGGAAACGCCAACGCCTTCACCGGCAAGAACGGCGCGAGGGCCGTGGACACGCTGACCGGCGCGGTCGGAAAGGCGACGGGGCTGCCCGCGCGCCGCGTCTTCACCGCCTCCACCGGCGTCATCGGGGAGCCGCTGCCGCATGAGCGGATCCGCGCGCGCCTCGACGCCCTCGCCGGCGCGCTGGCGCCGGGCGGCTGGGAGGCCGCGGCCCGCGCGATCATGACGACGGACACCTTCCCGAAGGGCGCGGGCGCTCAGGTGGAGATCGACGGGCACACCGTCTCCATCGGGGGCTTCGCCAAGGGCTCGGGCATGATCGCCCCGGACATGGCGACGATGCTCGTCTTTCTCTTCACCGACGCGGCGGTGGATCGCCCCGTGCTCCAGTCCATCGTCGCGGAGATCGCCGACAGGACCTTCAACTGCATCACCGTGGACGGCGACACCTCCACCTCCGACACGCTGCTCATGGGCGCCACGGGCGCGAGCGGCGCACGCGTCTGGGCCGACACGCTGCCATTCCGCGAGGCGCTCGCGATGGTCATGACCGACCTCGCCCAGCAGGTCGTGCGCGACGGCGAGGGCGCGACGAAATTCGTCGAGATCGCCGTGACCGGTGCGACCTCTCATGCCGACGCCCGGCGCCACGCCATGTCGATCGCCAATTCGCCGCTCGTGAAGACGGCGATTGCGGGCGAGGATCCGAACTGGGGGCGGGTGGTGATGGCCGTCGGCAAGTCGGGCGCGCCCGCCGACCGGGACCTGCTGTCGATCCGGTTCGGCGACATCCTCGTCGCCGAGAAGGGATGGGTGGCCGAGGGCTACGACGAGGCCGCCGCCGCGGAGTACATGAAGGGGCGGGAACTCCGGATATCCGTGGACATCGGCCTGGGCGACGCCCGCGCGACGGTCTGGACCTGCGACCTGACCCACGGCTACATCGACATCAACGCGGATTACCGCTCGTGACGAAGCTCGTGCTGGTGGCCGCCGTGGCGCTCGTGGACCGCGACGGGCGCGTGCTGCTGGCCCAGCGGCCGGAAGGCAAGGCGATGGCCGGCCTCTGGGAGTTTCCGGGCGGCAAGGTCGAGCCGGGAGAGACGCCCGAGGCCGCGCTCATCCGGGAGCTTCGCGAGGAGATCGGTATCGACACGGAAGAGAGCTGCCTCGCGCCGCTCACCTTCGCCAGCCACGGCTACGAGGACTTCCACCTGCTCATGCCCCTTTTCGCCTGCCGGAAATGGGAAGGCGTGCCCATGGGACAAGAGGGCCAGCGGCTCGCCTGGGCACGGGCGACGGAATTGCGCGACTACCCGATGCCGCCGGCGGACCTGCCGCTCATCCCGATCCTCCGCGACTGGCTGTAGCCAGCGGCACCCGGCTACATGCTTTCGCGTGTCGGGACGATCGAACGATCAGCTGCGCCATCTTCGCCGACAGCCTGAGCCGAGGTCGAGCCGTCCCGTCCGCGCGGCGGGCCGCAGGGAGACCGTCATGCTCAGAACCGTCGTCACAGGCAGCGCCGTGTCCGTGCAAGGCACGTTCGTCCAACAGCTGCCCGGCAACCGCATCGCGGTGCGCGTCGGCGACAAGGTTTTCGCCGGAACCCCGGTCGATCGCGGCGTCACGGCCGCCTGGGCCACCGCCGCGCGCCGGAGTCGAAAGGCCGCCGCCCGGACGGGCGACGGCCTTTTCCTGTTGTCACTCTGGCAGCGCGGCCGCGTCAGGTGAGCGTCCGCTCGACCTCCTCGCGCTCGAAGATCTCGATGACGTCGCCCTCGCGGATGTCT
>CAZPCU010000287.1:0-3414 GCA_964585075.1 uncultured Rhodobacterales bacterium | reverse complement strand
TGATCCCGCGCCACATGTTCAAGATCCCGATCCAGGCGGCGATCGGCGGCAAGGTCATCGCGCGCGAGACGCTGGCCGCGCTCCGCAAGGACGTGACGGCCAAGTGCTACGGCGGGGACGTGACGCGGAAGAAGAAGCTTCTGGAGAAGCAGAAGGCCGGCAAGAAGAAGATGCGCCAGTTCGGGAAAGTCGAGATCCCGCAGGAGGCGTTCATCTCGGCGTTGAAGATGGATGGGTAATGGCGGTTCGGCTGCATCCCCACGCAGCCGAGCGCGCGGCGGAACGCGGCGCCGCCGAGGCCGAGGTCGCGGCCACCGTCGAGACGGGTGAGACGATCCCGGCCAAGCACGGGCGCACAGGCTTTCGCCGCAATTTCCCCGGCCCGTGGACGTGGCGCGCGCGGGTTTTCGACACGAAGCAGGTTCTCGTCTATGCTGTGCCGGAGGGCGACGGCTGGCTCGTCATCACCGTGATCGTCAAGTTCCTGGGAGGCCGGGCATGAAACTGACCTACGATCCCGACGCCAACGTCGCCTACATCCGCCTGCGCGCGCACGAGGGGGAGGTGGAGACGATCGAGCTCACCGCCGATTTCCTCGTGGACATCGACGCGACGGGCGCGGTCTGCGGCATCGAACTGCTCAACGCGCGCGATCAGCTGGCGCGCGGCGACGACGGCAAGCTGATCTTCGTGAACGCGCTGAGCGGCGGGGAGACGGTGCTGGACGTGGCGTGAGGGAGAATACGATGCGCCAGTTCGGGAAGGTCGAGATCCCGCAGGAGGCGTTCATCTCGGCGTTGAAGATGGATGGGTGAGGTGTGTCTGCCTGCGCCTTCGCGCCACCGAAGACGGTGTGGTGGTCGCAGAAACCTCCGCGCCGCGTAAGCTACCGTGACATCCCTCGAAGTACCGGCGCGCCAGTCTAGGTAACCAGCGCGCCTTCTGCTGCTAAAGCCTTATGCCGCGGTCCAATCCCGCCTTGATGTGCTCGCGGTAGGTCTTCAGAATTTCACCAAGCACTTCCTCGCAGGTTTCTGCGCACTCTTGTATCAAATAGGCGAAATAGTCCATGTCAAATTCTTTCCCGTCAATAACCAGAGCCGATATGAATTTGAGCTTTTTCAGTGCATTGTCTGCATCGGGGGGGCGTAGTTCAAGAATGCGTTGTTCCAACACTTGGAGATGATAACGCAGGAGCGAGATCTTGGCTTCGTGCTCTTCAAGCTCCTCTAGCTGCGCGTCCAGCGATGGTTCGAGCTTGAGTTTAGGGGACAGGACGGCAGCCGGGAGGCAGAAGCGCCGAACAATCGACGCACGGCGCCGGCCGACTGCCGAGTCGACATAATCGGGCTGCCCCAGAAACGACTTTCTATCCGCTGCATTAGAAGCATAGGTAACTTTTTGAGCAGTGACCTTTCTTTCCGGTTCAAGCTCTTGTTCTTCTGTTTCGCGCAACGCCTTTTCCGCATCATGCGCGACTCGGCGTGCCAGTGCCTCCAAATCGTTCGTCGCGTCTTCCAAGGCCCTTTCAAAATGCCAATACTCTCGCGTCAACTCGATGATGCTCTCGCCGCTCGGTGCCAGTGCTTGATCGATTGCGCTTGTCAGGGTTTTCTTCCTCGCTTTCCCCATGGTCCATACCCTCGCTGTCTAGCAACAATGAATGCGATCATGTCGCCATTTATTATGGGGGGTAAATTCGTTACAACTTTAGGTCGAACTGCGGGTAATGACAGGACAATATTGCGGCCCCGTCGCCATCTTGGTTTACAGAAGGTTAACAGTTGTTCCGTGAGCAGAGTTTCGTAGTTTCTCGTTTAGACGGCACGCGCATCGCCAGCATCTTTTCTTCACCGACCATCCTCCGGCACCACCGTGATCCGGCGCCCACCCTCCGGTTGCACAAGCCCGCGACCTGACCCAGATCAAGGCCGGCGCGGGGTGTCCTCCGCTACCACCGGATCGGGACGCGACAAGCCGAAGGATCGAGACATGCTGGCCCTTTCCCTGATGCTGCACATCTTCATCGGCGCCACCGTGGCGGGCGCCGCGATCATCGCCGTGCTGGTGGCCGGGTTCGGCACCACCTGGCCCATCGTCATCGCCGGGATTGCGGGCTTCGTGCTCTCCTTCCCGCTCTCCTGGATGATCGCCAAGCAGCTTTACGAGCGCGACGAGGGCTGAGCGCCCCATGCCGCGCGTCGTCGTCCTCACCGGGGCCGGGATCTCGGCCGAATCCGGGCTCGGCACCTTCCGCGACGCGGGCGGGCTCTGGGCGCAGCACCGGATCGAGGACGTGGCCACGCCCGAGGGCTTCGCCCGCGACCCGGCTCGCGTTCACGCCTTCTACAACGCCCGCCGCGCCCAGGCCCGCGCCGCGCGGCCGAACCCCGCCCACCTGGCCCTGGCCCGGCTGGAGGCCGCGCTCGGGGAGGCGTTCCTGCTGGTCACGCAGAACGTGGACGGGCTTCACGAGGCGGCGGGCGCGCGCAACCTGCGCCACATGCACGGCGCGCTCGACCGGGCGCTCTGCGCCGCCTGCGCCCATGTCTGGGACGCCCCCGAGGCGATGGCGCCCGAGGATCCCTGCCCCGCCTGCGGCGCGCCGGCCACGCGGCCCGACGTCGTCTGGTTCGGGGAGATCCCCCACCACATGGAGGAGATCGGCCGCGCGCTCGCCGCCTGCGATCTCTTCGTCTCCATCGGCACGTCCGGAGAGGTCTATCCGGCCGCGGGCTTCGTGCAGGAGGCGGCGCTCCACGGCGCGCGGACGCTGGAGCTGAACCTGGAGCCCTCGGCGGGCTCGGCCTTCTTCGACGAGGCGCGGCACGGGCCGGCCTCGGAGATCGTGCCGGCCTGGGTGGAGGAAATGCTGGCGGCCGGGGGCTGAGCCCCGGCCGGCCGTCGTCAGTTGGTGGTCCGCCCCATGCCGCGGCCCGGCTGGCGCTCTAGATCGACCGGCACCTCGACGGTCACCTCGCCCGCCTCCTCGAATTCGAGGGTGAGGGGAAGGGTGTCGCCCTGCTCCATCGGCTCGGAAAGCCCCAGGAACATGACGTGGTGCCCGCCGCGCGCCATCATCAGCGTGCCGCCCGCGGGGATCGCGAAGCCTTCCTCCACGTGGATCATGCGCATCACGCCCATCTCGTCTTCCTTGTGGGTGTGAAGCTCGGTCCGTTCGGCCACGTCCGAGGACACGCCGATCAGCCGGTCATCGGTGCCGGAGCGGTTCTCGATCACCATGAAGGCGGCGCCGGAATTGGCCATCATGCCCGAGCTCCGGGCGTAGGGGTCCATCACCGCGATGGCGTCCTCGGCGGTGGCGGGAAGGGCGGCGGCCAGCGCCCAGGCGGCGGCCAGAAGGGTGGATCTGACGGTCATCTTTCTCTCTCCGTCTCGGTGTGTCGTTGTTCG
>CAZPCU010000286.1:0-3420 GCA_964585075.1 uncultured Rhodobacterales bacterium | reverse complement strand
GCAGCGACATCGGCTGGGAGCAGGTCCGTGACCGCATGCAGGCGATGGCGGAACACCCGCTCTTTCAGGGCTTCGACGAGGATGGCGACGGGACCGTATCGATGGAAGAGGCGGCGACCGGCGCGGACGCGCTGCACGAGGCGCACGATGCCGATGGCGACGGCGTGCTCTCGCCCGATGAGTTCGAGTCGCTCTTCGCCGAGGTCGCGCGCGGCTTCGCCGATGGACCCTTCGCCCGGCTCGACGTGGATGGCGACGGCCGGGTGAGCCCCGAGGAGCTCTCTTTCCCGGCCCAGATGATGGCCCGCATGCTGCTGATGCAGGTCAACGACAGGGACGCGTCGGGCGAATAGGCAACGCTCGCGGGCAGGCGGCGCTTCCTCGCCTGCCCGGCCGCCGGAAGCGGGAAAGACCAGGGCGCGAAGCACTTGTTTTTGCCATTTTCGAAGGAGAGACCGATGACACTTCGCCCAATCGCCGTCGCCATGGCGCTGCTCGCCAGCGCCGCGCTTGCCCAGACCACGCCGGGAGGCCAGTTCCTTCAGAACTGGGATCTCGACGGCGACGGCACGGCCACGCTCGCCGAAATCCGCGAGATGCGGGGCAACGTCTTCCTCGCTTTCGACGCGAACCAGGACGGCGTGCTCGACGCCGAGGAATACCGTCTCTTCGACGAGGCGCGTGCCAACGACGTCGCCAACTACGAATCCGATCAGCGGGCGCAGATGCAGGCGATCGCCGACGGTCTCGGCCTCGTAGCGAACGACGCGAACGGCGACGGCATCGTGTCCCGCGAAGAGTTCCTCGCCGGAGCCGATGATTGGTTCGGCGAGCTCGATGCCGACGGGAGTGGCGGCGTGACGCTCGAGGACTTCTGAAACCGAGCCCTGCGGCGCCCGCCGCCCACCGAAACTGCCGCGCGACCATCCCCGTTGCGCAAGGCGGGTGGCGAAGGGAGAAGACGTGGGTGGTCTTTCACATCGCGCGCCCGGCGCGGACGGCATTCCAGCCCTGCGCGCTTTCGGGCGCCTCGGAGCGCCAGGACCCGAGCGTGCGATGCTCGGCGGGCGCCGTCGGGATGTCGCGGTCGCCGGCGCGGCTCCTGGGCGGACCGATCTCGCCGAACTCGTCGGCGCACTGCCGCACAATGATGAGCCGGCGCGCGAAGTCGGCCGCGTCCCGGGCCAGGCCCCGGAGCTCGGAGATGCGCATGAGCCACTTGGTGGGGACACGCCACGGGCGCAAGCTGGGCGTTCCACTGCCGTGGCGCTGTCGTCATCGTCCCTGGCAGCTCAGGCGGAAGGCCTTGCCGCCACGAGTCGACACGTCGCGAAGGCGGCCAGCGTGCGGTTCATCCCCTCGCGGTCCATCAGCACCATGGCCGTGCTCAGCGCATCCGCAAGGGCGGCCTGAGGCGCCGCCACGCTGACCAGCCGCCAGCGCGCCGTCGCCGTCTCGCCGGTGCGCGGGTCGAGAATATGGCCCGCCTCGCCCGCGCGGTCGAAGACGGTGCCGCGCGGCGCAGAGGTTGCCAGCGCGGCGTCGCGCAGCGTGACTTGGCCCTCGGCGCCCGCCTCGGAGGCAATCGTGACAGGCCAGTCGCCGCCGATGCCGTGATGTTCGCCGGTATCGACCAGCACCTCGGACAATCCTTCGGCGCGCAGGAGCGCCGCGACCCGATCGGCGATGAAGCCCTGCGCGATCCCGTTCAGCGTGAGTGCCATGCCGGGCCGGAGCGAGACGGCATCGGGCGCGAGGGACACCCCGGCCCACCCCACGTTCGCGCGTGTGCTTGCGATCTGCCAGGCCGTGGGCGGTCCGCCCGCGCCTTGGGCGCGGGCATGCAGGTGCCAGAGCGGCTGCACCGTCGGATCGAAGAGCCCATCCGTCGCGCGATGCACGGAGCCGCAGAGCCCGAGGCATTCAAGCAACTCGAAGGGCGGCGCGTCCAGACGGCCCTCCCGGTTGAGCCGCGCGAGGGCCGAGTCGGCACGGTAGAGGCTGAAAGCGTCCTCGAGCCGGTCGATCTCGGCAAAGGCGCGGGCGGCGATGCGCGCGCCGTCCGGGTGCGCGAGCGTGATGGTCGCCCGCGCACCCAGCGCGCTGCCCTGCCAGTGGCGCAGCGGCGCCGCCGATGCCACGCCGGCGGTCGTCACGGCCGCCCCGGCGGCGCTGATCGAAAGAAAGCGGCGTCGTGTCAGTCCCGGCATCTCAGCCCTCCGCAGAACACGCCCGCCATGCGCCGCGGCGAAGTCCGCCGCCGCCTGCCGGTCGGAGAAGGGCACCAGTTCGCCCGCCCCCATCCCGCCCACGCGCTGCGAGCCGACGACGAAATGCGCCGCCTCGGCGGCGATCCAGTTCTCGGTGCCGGGGTTCTCCCAGCTTGGTGCGCGCGCCATGTCGTTGACGTAGATCGCGGCGATCGCGTGGCTCTGCTCTGGCATCCGCTGGTAGGAGATCGCGTCGCGCACCTGCGAGAAGAAGAGCGGCGCGGGCACGCCGACCAGGTGCACCTGTGCCTTGGGACCGGCGTGTTCGGTCAGGGTCATCTGGCAGTAATGGCCCAGCGCCTCTTCCGTCATCGCGACGGGCTGGGGTGCTGCGGCCTGGTCTTCCTTGCAGCCCGCGAGCAGGGCGAGCGGAAGGACGGAGAGAAAGAGAAGGCGTTTCATGGCGTGACCCTGCGAAAGGCGATAAGTGCGAGCGCGAAGGCCACGGCGGGCCAGAGCGCGATCGAGACGAGCGCCTGCCAGGCCGGGATGGCGCTGGCCGCGCCGCCGATGCCCGCGGCGGCCGCGGTGGCCTCGGAGGAGGCGAGGTTGAAGAGGCGGAAGGCGTCGGCCGGGTTTGCCAGCAGCATCCAGGGGAAGACGTCGGTGGTGAAGGCCCCGCCCCCGTCGGCGACCACCGCCGCCAGAAGCCCCAGGTCGTAGAGCACGATCAGCACCAGCCAGAGCCCAATGGCGAGCCCCGCCGCCGCGCCCGGCCGACCGGCGACGGCAGAGAGCGCATAGCCGATCCCGAGGAAGCTGGCCCCCAGCAGAAGCGAGGACCAGAAGAGCCGCCAGAGCGCGGGCAGCCCCTGCGCCGCGTCCGCGTCCACCGCGAAGGCCGCCGCGGCGGCGAGCCCGTAGCCCACGGCGAGCGCGATCGCGAGCGTGGCCAGATGTGCGGCGGCCTTGCCCAGCAGAACCCGCCCGCGGGAGACCGGATAGGTCAGCAAGAGCGGCAGAGTGCCCCGCTCGACCTCGCCCGCGATGGCGTCGAAGGACATCAGCAGCGCCACGAGCGGGACGAGGTAGACGGCGAGGCTCGTCAGGCTCGCCACGGTCACGGAAAGGCTGTCGGCACCCAGCTCGCCGGTCGGCGCGCTGCTCGCGGCCGAGAGGACGAGCGCGAAGAGCGCCATCATGGCGATGA
>CAZPCU010000285.1:0-3427 GCA_964585075.1 uncultured Rhodobacterales bacterium | reverse complement strand
GAGCAGAGGTTGAAGTAGAAATAGCTGCCCATGCCGCAGCCCGCGAACACGCCGATCGGCCCGCCGGATGCCTCCGGCGGGCGGCCTGCGACCTCGAGCGCCTCCCAGGCGGTTTCCAGGAACTGCCGGTGCTGCGGGTCCATGATCGCGGCCTCCTTCGGCGAGAGGCCGAAGAACTCCGCGTCGAACCACTCGAACCGCTCCAGCGGGGCCGCGTGGGGGACGTAGTCGGGCCGGCGCAGCATGGCGCCGGATTCGCCCGCGGCGCGAAGCTCTTCCTCGTCGAGCTTCCGGATCGCGCTTCGGCCCGCGCGCAGCATCTCCCAGAAAGCGTCGATGTCGCCCGCGCCGGGAAGGCGCGTGGCCATGCCGACAATGGCGATATCGGTCGCCGCGTGGTCGCGTGTTTCGGGGTGCGAGGTCATGGGGCAGCTCGAATGGCGGTACTGGTCATCTGAAACAAACGAAGAGTACGGGCAAATTATGGCTCGGTCGGTGCGATTCCTTGCGCCTCGGGTGCCCGCATCGACAACGCGACGCCCAGCACCCTACCGCAGCGGCCCTGTGGAGTCACCGGTCACTGCGCCGCAGCCGCGCCGAGCGCGGCGATCGCGGGGAAATTGACCCAGATCGCCCCGGCCGCGAGTATTCCCCCGAGGAGAAGGAACGCCGCATCGTGAAGCGGGTCCCACGCCTTCATGCGCCGCGCGAGCCAGACAAGCACCGGGTAGGCGAGAAGGAACGCAACGCCCTGTGCCACCAGCGCCCCCGGCAGCCCCCCGAGCTCGAGACCGACGATGAGGCCGCCGACCATCAGCGCCGCCTTGGCGGCGGTGAAATAGAAGAACCGCCGGGAATCGCCCGCGGCGACAGCCGCCTGATCGTAGGTCAGCCCGACGATCTGCGGCACCTGCATGCAGGCGATCATGACCACCACCGCGCCCGCCATCTCGTAGCGGGGATCGTAGAGCAGCTCGACGAGCCAGACACCGACATAGCCGATCGTCATGATCATCGCGAGGAGGAGCCCGGTGACGAGGACTCGCATCCGCCGGAGCTTGGCGAAGTTGCTGGCCGAGTCGCCGGGCGGACGCTCCCGGTAGATCGGGATGAGCACCTTGTTGGTGACCATGCGGCCCAGAATCAGCGGAAAGCTCGCGAGGAAGTAGCCGATGTTGTAGACGCCGAAGGCGTCGAGAGGCAGGTAGCGGCCGATCAGGAGCTTGTCTCCCTGGCTGAAGAAGAACCCGGCAACGGTCGACAGGAAGATCCACTTCCCGAAATTGACCAGTTCGGAAGCGGCCGCCGGCTCCCACCGGAAGCGGTTCCAGGGGCCTGGCAGAAGGAAGGTGTAGAGCAGCGTGACGCAGAGCGCGGCAAGCAGATTCGAGATTACGAGCGCCCAGACCGACTGCATCGCCCAGGCGAGCAGCACGGCAGCCACGACGCCGATGAACTGTCCGGTCAGTTCCAGCGCCGTGACGCGCCCCAGCTGCAGGTGACGGTTGGCGGTATCCAGCCGTGTCGGGTTGAACCCCGCGATGATCAGCGTCACCGCCATCACCGGCAGAAGCTCCGCGAGTTGCGGCTCGCCGTAGAACTGCGCGAATGGCGCGGCCAGTGCGGTGGCCGCGATCCACAGCAGGAAGCCGCGCCCGACCTGGATCGTCCACGCGGTGTTCAGGAAGTCCGGATCGTCGCCGCGACGGCTCTGCAGGATCGCCGGGGTCACGCCCACGTCCGAGAACATGGCGAGTCCCTGCAGGATCACCATGACGAGCGCCATCAGCCCGAAGGCCTCGGGGAAAAGAAGGCGCGTCAGGATGAGGTTGGAGATCAGCCGGAGCGCCTGACCGCCACCGAAGGCGAGCGCAGCGAAGCCCGCGCTGCGCAGCGCGCGCATGGTGAGCGAACCGCTCGTCATAAGGGTCGAGAAGGCGCTCATCGCCCGCGGCTCCAGCCCTCGGCACGGCCTTTCGTGAGCCGCACGGTTGCCGCGACTCCCGCGTAGACCGCGAAGCCCGGCGGATCGCGCAAGGCGAGGGCCAGCGCGCCGCCCGCCCCGAGGGGCCGCTTGTCGTCGTTGGCGAGAAGCTCGGGATAGCGCCGCGCGATCTCGGCCACCCCCGCGTCCTGGCGGCGCCGGACCCGGACGAGGTTCGACCATCCCTCGACCAGCGGCCAGTCGTAGCCCGCAGGCACGCCGATGCGCTCCGCCGGGGAGAAATGGAGCCGCGCGAAGGTATCGTCGGAGATGATGTCCGGAAACGCGCCCCAGCGCGCGCGGCCGGCGCGGTTCACGGCGAAGAGGCCGCAGGCCGGCACGCCGCGCGTCATGAAGGGCACGCGCAGATAGGTGCGCCGGTAGGCGCGGCTCACCGCGCTGGCGGGCCGGGGGATGTTCACGCGACCGCTCGCGAGCGCGGGCGCCCTCCGGTCGAGCGCGGTCACCAGCTGGGCGAGAAGCGGCCGGCTCACCCGCACGTCCGCGTCCAGATAGGCCCGCGTCGCGCCGACAGCCCGCGCGTCCCCGGCGTTCAGCGCGCCGGGCTTGCCGCCCTCGGCACGCTCGATCACGTCGAGGCGCCAGCTCCGCGCCGCGAAACGCGGCGCGAAACTCTCGGCCCGGCCTGCGGTATCGTCCCGGCAGCCGTTCGCAACGACGACCACCTGGACGGGGAGATCGCCGGGAAAGTCGCTTTCGAGCAGGGCGGCAAGGCACGGTCCGATCGTCGTCGCCTCGTTGCTGGCCGGCACGATCACCGACAGGCCGCGGGCCATGGCGGCGGGATCCCGCGCCTGGCCGCGCAGCATGTGGAGGTCGTTGCCTTCGGATGGCATGGGCCGTTCGCGTGCGTTGTCCGGATGTGGTGCTCCCCGTCCGGGAACCTTATAGAGGCTACCGTGGCCGAAAGATGAAACAAGGGGGGAAAAACCCGAATGCCATCGCCCCGGCTCGGTATGCTCATCCCCCAGTTCCCGGGCCAGACGCACGCCTTCTTCTGGCGGGAGATCGCGGCGCTCGAATCGATGGGCGTCGAGGTCGTCATCGTGAGCACGCGCCCGCCGCCCGAGGGCCTCGTGGCGCATCGCTGGTCAGAGGAGGCGATGGCGCGCACGCATTACCTCGGCGCGCCGAAGCCGCGCGCGCTCGCCGTGGCGCTTCCGCGCCTGCCCTGGGCCGAGCTGAGCGCTGCGCTCCGCGCGGACGGCGCGTCTTTCGCGCGCGATCTCGCGCTCTGCACTTCGGCGGCGCGGCAGCTCATGGCGCATTGCCGGGAAAAGGGCGTTGCCCATGTCCACGCCCACTCCTGCGGCCGCGCGGCGCTGGTTGCGGCCCTGGCGCGACGCATGGGCGGACCGAGCTACAGCCTCACGCTGCACGGCCCCTTGCGGGACTACGGCCCCGGACAGGCATTCAAGTGGC
>CAZPCU010000284.1:0-3450 GCA_964585075.1 uncultured Rhodobacterales bacterium | reverse complement strand
GCGGGCATTCCGAAGGCGTCCCATCCCATCGGGTGCAGCACGTTGAAGCCTTGTGCGCGCTTGTAGCGTGCGACCACGTCGCCCATGGTGTAGTTGCGCACATGCCCGATATGGATGCGGCCCGAGGGGTAGGGGAACATCTCCAGCACGTAGTATTTCGGCCGCGCGGGATCGGCCGTGGCGGCGAAGCTCCCGGCCTCGTCCCAGGCGGCCTGCCATTTCGGCTCGATCTCGGCGGGGTCGTAGCGGGCCATCGCGCTGTCCTCGGGAAATGGTCGTGTGGGTTGCGCCGCGTGATAGGCGAGCGGGCGGCGGCCGTCCAGTGCCCCGCGCGCCGCCCATTGGCGCGCCCGGCCCGCGCGGCTATGAAGGCGGACGGCGGGCCAGATCTTGGAGCGGTCGATGCGGATACTCGTGATCCATCAGAACTTTCCGGGCCAGTACAAGCATCTCGCCCCGGCGCTCGTCGCGGCGGGGCACGAGGTGGTGGCGCTCACCGTCAAGGTGAAGGAACCCACGACCTTTCACGGGGTGAAGGTGCTGCCCTATCGCATCGGGCGCGGCAACGCGCCGGGGCTTCATCCCTGGCTCGTCGATTTCGAGACCAAGCTCATCCGCGGCGAGTCCTGCCATGCCGGCGCCGTGGCGCTGCGCGACCAGGGCTTCTCGCCCGACGTGATCCTCGCCCATCCCGGCTGGGGCGAGAGCCTGTTCCTGAAGGACGTCTGGCCCGGGGCGCGGCTCGGGCTCTACTGCGAACTCTATCACCAGTCGGGCTATCCGCATGTCGATTTCGACCCCGAGTTCCCGAGCCCGGAGGGCGCGCGGGCGCCGCTCCGGCTGCGCATGAAGAACCTGAACAACCGCCTGCACTTCGAGATCGGCGACGCCGGCGTCAGCCCGACCCGCTTCCAGGCCGACACCTTCCCGGCGCCCTTCCGGGATCGAATCACGGTGATCCACGACGGCATCGACACGGCGGCGGTCGCGCCCGATCCCTCGGCCCGGCTGGAGCTCGGCGACGGCCGCGCGCTGACCCGCGAGGACGAGGTCGTGACCTTCATCAACCGCAATCTCGAGCCCTATCGCGGCTACCACGTCTTCATGCGCGCCCTGCCGGAGCTGCTGCGCCGCCGGCCGCGGGCGCATGTCGTGATCCTCGGCGGCGACGACGTGAGCTACGGCGCCCGCCCGCCCGAGGGCCAGAGCTGGAAGCAGATCTTCATCGACGAGGTGCGCGGCGAGATCCCCGACGCGGACTGGGCGCGCGTCCATTTTCTGGGCCGCGTGCCCTACACGCAATTCCTGTCGCTCCTCCGGGTGAGCCGCGCGCATGTCTACCTGACCTATCCCTTCGTGCTGAGCTGGTCGCTCCTGGAGGCGATGAGCGCCGAGGCGGCGATCCTGGGCAGCGACACCGCGCCGGTGCGCGAGGTGCTGACCGACGGCGAGACGGGGCTGCTCGTGGATTTCTTCGACGGAAAGGGCCTCGTGGACCGGCTCGACGCGCTTCTGGACGACGCGGCGCTCAGAGCGCGGCTCGGCCGCGCGGCACGGGAAGTGGTGCGCGAGGGCTACGACCTGCGCACGCGCTGCCTGCCGCGCCAGATGGCCTGGGTGGAGGAACTGGCCGCGCTCACGCCCCGCGCGCCGGAGACCTGACGGCCCTCAGAACCCCGCGTCGCGCTGGCGAAGCTGGCGCGCGCGGGCGAGGATCGCGTCCTCCACGGCGCGCTGGGTGCCGGTGGCGACGGGGCGGCCGTCCCGCGTCTGGAGCGCGACGTTGAGCGAGCGCGCGTCGAGCGCGGGGTCGGAGACGTAGACGGTGGCCCGGTAGGCGCGCCCGCCGCCCGGCGGGGTGCCGAAGCCCGTCACGATCACGCCGGTGAAGGGATCGACCGACTCGACGGGGAGGAAGTCCAGCACGTCCATGGACGCCTGCCATATGTAGCGGTTGACCTGCGTGACCTGCTCGTCCCGGTTCCGCCGGAAGATGTCCCAGATGCTGGAGCCTTCCCGGAACTCCTCCCCGCGCTCGGCGTCGATGATCTCCTGCGGGCTCCGGGTTTCCACCGGCGCCTGGCGCGACCCGCAGGCGGAGAGCGCGAGCATCGCCGCGGCGAGGACCAGAAACCGGGGAGTGTACGAAGGCATGGGGCCCCTCCTGACAGGTATCGCCTGACTCCTTAACCGCCCGCCCGGCCCGCGACAAGGAGGAGCTTCCCGGGCCGCCCGCGCGCCCGTCCCGGCTGCCGCCGCGTCAGCGCCGCGCCTTGTGGCAATCGCGCATCACTGGGCCACTTGTTGCCCCGCGCCGGGCGGGACGGCTTGCCAACCGGCCCCCCCGAGGTGCATTGAGCACTCATCGCATCCGGGGCACCGGATTGGGACGATCCTTGAACACATGAGGGAAACAATGAAGAAAGTTCTCTTCGCAACCACCGCCCTGGTCGCCTCGGCCGGCGTGGCATCCGCCCAGGATCTGGGCATCTCCTTCTCGGGCTTCGCCGAGATCGGTATCGCCGGTACGGACATCGATGCTGGCGCTGCTGTTCCCGATCAGACGACCGGTCAGGCGGTCGATACCGAGAAGACGCGGCTGCACAACGACATCGGCCTCAAGTTCAGCGCCGTGGGCGAAACCGACAACGGCATCTCCTTCGGCTTCTCGGCCGAGTTCGACGACTCCAATGGCAACGACCGCGTCAACGGCATGTGGGCCATGGACGGTGAGTTCGCCTTCATCTCCTCCGGTCCGGTGACCTTCTCGATGGGCGAGATCAACGGCGCTCTCGACCAGCGCGTGGACGAGCCCGCCTGGGGCGCCGCGCTGACGGACGACCACACCACGCATGTGGGCTTCGGTGCCGGCCCGGTTCCGGGCAACAACACCAGCGCCAACGGCTTCGACGGCGTCTACGACGACCAGATCGCCCGTCTCGACTACGACATGGGCGCCTTCGGCGCGTCGCTCTCGATCGAGCAGGACGATACCCTGGCCGATCTTGACCCGTCCTGGGCCATCGGTGTCTCTTACGGCCTGGAGCTCACCGGCGTCGCCCTCGACTTCGGCGCGGGCTATCAGACCGCGGACAAGGACAACAGCATTGCTGCTGGTACGGTTGCGGGCCTGACGACCGGTCTCGACAGCGCCTGGGCGTTCAGCGCCCAAGCCAACTTCGACAACGGCCTCAAGCTCGCCGCTCTCTACGAGCAGTGGTCGGGCGACGGTTCGTCGGCGACATTCGGCAATATCGGCGGCAACGACCTCGAGCGTTGGGTGATCGGCGCGGGCTACGACTTCAACAACTTCTCGGTGGAAGCCAACTACGGTGAGCTGAGCGTGGATGGGGGCGCGGTCGACGGCACCCACACCGGTTGGGGCCTTGCCGCCCAGTACGACTTCGGCGGGGGCCTCCAAGCCCAGGCCGGCTACGGCTCGAGCAGCTT
>CAZPCU010000283.1:0-3471 GCA_964585075.1 uncultured Rhodobacterales bacterium | reverse complement strand
GGAAGGGCGGGTGCAGCGCGAGGCCCGGGTCCTGCAGGAGCGGGTTGAGATCCTGCCCGTCGAAGGGCGGCACCGCCATCCGCAGGAACGGGTTGGAGGTGAACAGGATGAAGGCGAGGAAGGCCACGCCCACCATGCCCTGCACCGCGATCACGCGCGAGCGCAGCGTCGGCGGCAGGTTGCCCCCGAACCAGGCCGCCATCGCGCCGAACAGCGCGAGGATCAGCACCCAGAGGAGCATGGACCCCTCGTGGTTCCCCCAGACACCGGTGATCTTGTAGATCATGGGCTTCGCGGAGTGGGAGTTCAGCACGACGAGCCGCAGGCTGAAATCCGACGTCACGAAGGCCCAGGTCAGCGCCGCGAAGGAGAAGGCCAGCAGCAGGAACTGCGTGGTCGCCGCGGGTTCGGCCACCGCCATCCATCCCGGCCAGCGTTTGTGCGCGCCCAGGAGCGGCACGACCGACTGGAAGATGGCGACCAGGAAGGCGAGGACGAGGGCGAAGTGGCCGAGTTCGGTGATCATGCCCGCAATATAGCGGGCCCTCCGGCGCGGGCCAATCGGATTCGGAAGGACCGCATCAGCGTGTCGCGCTCTTTTCGCGGCCGGAGCGCCACTCGGCCAGGGCCGCGTTCTCCGCCGCCGCGGTGGCCGAGATCGAAAGCGCGGCGTCGGTGCCCGTCGCGGCCGCGCCCGGCGCCTCTGCGGGGTCCGCGCGGCGCAGGCGGGCGGCCTCGGCGATCTCGAGGGCGCGGACGAGGCCCTGCGCCGCCTCGCGCTGGAACTCCTGCCCCTTCGCCTGGTGTCGCGCGCCGAAATAGAAGCTCACCACCGCGCCGAGAAGCCACCAGAGCGGCTCGGGCACCACGGCGAGCCCTTGCATCCGCTCGGCGAACCAGACCGGCGACGCCATGGCCGTGCCGAAAAGCGCGAGCGTTCCCAGCGCCATGGCCGGCCGCGGCACGCGGTTCACCGCGTCCACGATGCGATCGAATCGGCCGCGGCGCGGCAACGCGAACTCCGCGGCGAATTGCGCCAGCGCCGCCTGGCGGTAATCGGCGCTCCGCTGCGCCTCGGCCTCGGCGTTGACGCGGAACAGCTCCGCCGTTTCCGCCACGATGTTGCGCTCCGCCCCGAAGAGGTTGTCGAGGAGTCGCCCGATCAGTCCCATGCCGCCGTCCTTTCCGCGAATTGCCTTTCCGTCATGCGGAAGCGGGGCGCGATGAACGCCTCCGCCCGCCGGATCCAGCCGCCCTTCCCGCCGGCGCGGGTCCGGGCGTATTTCCGGCTCGCCGGTCTCCGGTCGGCGAGCCGGAAGTAATAGTTGCGCCGGGCGATGCCGTAGGCGTCGGCGATGTGGTCGGGCGCCGCCGCCGCCGCCCGGGCCGCCCCGGCGGCCGTCTCGGGGCCGATCACGCCGTCCACCGCCACGGCGAAGCCCATGTCGTTCAGAAGGCGCTGCAGGATGCGCACCGCGTTGGCGCCGGCGTTCACGTACATGTCGAAGACCTGCGGCTGAAGCGCTTCGGGCAGCCGCGCGATGCCCGGTTTCTCGAAGTAGTGGCGCACGAAGATCTCGGCCGCCTGCCGCCTTGTGAGGCGGCGCACGTCCGCCTCCGTGACCGCGCCGTCGCCGTCGAGATCGATCCCGAGGCGGCGCATGGTGTGGATGGTGACCCCGTGTTTCGTGGCACCGCCCGGATCGTCCGGGTCGTTCACGAAACCGCCCTCCCGGGCGACGATCTCTTCCGCGATCTCGCGCACGCTCCGCATCGCGACACCCTCCGCCTGGCCTGCGCGGGCAGGTTGGCGCGGGCCCCGTTAAGGCCGCGCTCTGCGGGCGTGCGTTGCGCGAGGCGCGATGGAGGGAAAGGTCAAGACCCGCCGGAAGACGGCTTGTAGACGCCCTGCTCCTTCAGCGCGTCGGCGACTTCCTTGGGCATGTAGGTTTCGTCGTGCCGGGCGAGGATCTCTTCGGCGACGAACACGCCGTCCACGTAGCGGCCGGTGCCCACCATCCCCTCGTTCTCGGAGAAGAGGTCCGGCAGCACGCCGGTGAACGTCACCGGGACCGAGGCGCCGCCGTCGGTGACCGAGAAGTTGACCGTCTCGCCCTGCCCCCGCACCAGCGTGCCTTCCTCGACCAGCCCGCCGATTCGGAACACCTCCGTCGGCGCCGGCGGCTCGGCCAGAACCTGGCTCGGCGCGCGGAAGAAGTTTATTCCGTCGCGCATGGCGTAACCGATGAGGGCCGTGGAAAGGACGAGCGCGAAGGCGGCGACCATGATGATCTGGATGCGACGTTTCTTCTTCAGGCTCTTCATGAACGGCCCCGCGGCGGTCTCAAGGGAAACAGGGCGCAAGCGTCAGCCCTGTATACTCGGGTATATCTAGCATCAGGTTCGCGTTCTGCAAAGCTTGTCCGGACGAGCCCTTGGTCAGGTTGTCGAGCGCGGAGACGACCATCGCGCGGCCGGGAACACGGTCCCCCGAAACGCCGATATGGCAGAAATTCGAACCCCTTACATGACGCGTCGAAGGCAGCTCTCCGAAGGGCAGAACCTCGAGGAAGGTCTCCTCCCGGTAGGCCTGCGACAGCATGTCGTGGAGCGCCTGCGGCTCGCCTCTCACGTAGGCGGTCGCCAGGATGCCGCGGTTCGCCGGCATCAGGTGCGGCGTGAAGCGCACCCGCACGGGGCGCCCGGCCACCGCCGAGAACTCCTGGTCGAACTCGCCGAGATGCCGGTGCGTGCCGCCGTAGCCGTAGGCGTGGTAGCCCTCGGAAAGCTCGGCGTGCAGGAGATTTTCCTTGAGCGAGCGCCCCGCCCCCGAGACCGCGCATTTGAGATCGAGCACGATGTCGTCGAGGTCGATCGCCCCCGCCGCGATCAGCGGCCGCAGCGCGTATTGGCCCGCCGCGGCGTTGCAGCCCGTGCCGGCGACGAGGCGCGCGGCGCGAATCTCCTCGCGGTAGAACTCGGTGAGTCCATAGACGGCCTCGGCCTGCAGATCCGGCGCGGCGTGGGGCTTGCCATACCACGCCTCGTAATCGGCCGGATCGCGAAGCCGGAAATCGGCCGAGAGGTCCACGATCCTGAGCGCCCGCGGCAGCTCGGCGATCACGGCCTGGCTGGTGGCGTGGGGGAGCGCGCAGAAGACGAGATCCACGCCCGCGAAATCCACCTCCTCGATCCGCTGGAGGGCCGGCAGGTCGAGATGACGCAGATGCGGGAAGACCTGGCCCATGGCCTGCCCCGCCTTTCGGTCGGCGGTCAGCGCGGCGATCTCCATGTCGCCGTGGGTGGCGATGAGCCGGACGAGCTCCGCCCCGGTGTAGCCCGATGCGCCGAGAATGGCGATTTTCTTCGTCATTGAAATGTCTTCCGGGATGGGCTTCTAGTTTCAGGCGGCGGCGAAGGCGATGTCGCGTCGGAGGAACTGCACCGCGCGTTCGCTCACGCGGCGGGGAT
>CAZPCU010000282.1:0-3479 GCA_964585075.1 uncultured Rhodobacterales bacterium | reverse complement strand
GTGGGCTTCATCGGCGGCATGGACATCCCGCTCATCCGCAAGTTCGGCTGCGGCTACGCGCAGGGCGTGAAGGCCGTGGACCCGGACGCCGAGATCCTGTCCAACATGACAGGCACGACGCCGGCTGCCTGGAACGACCCGGTGAAGGGCTCCGAGCTCGCGCAGGCCCAGATCAGCCAGGGCGCGGACGTGATCTACGCCGCGGCCGGCGGCACCGGCGTGGGCGTGCTCCAGACGGCCGCCGACCAGGGCATCCTGTCGATCGGCGTGGACAGCAACCAGAACTATCTGCACCCGGGCCAGGTGCTCACCTCCATGGTCAAGCGCGTGGACAACGCGGTCGAGGACGCGATGATGCAGGGCGAGGATCTCGGGACGGGCGTCGTCGTGATGGGCGTGGCGAACGAGGGCGTGGGCTACGCGATGGACGAGCACAACGCCGAGCTCGTGACCGACGAGATGCAGGCCCGCGTCGAGGAGGCCAAGGCCGCCATCGCCGCCGGCGAGCTCGACGTGCACGACTACACCGAGACGGACAGCTGCCCGGCGCTCAACTTCTGAGGGCCGCACCCGCCCGAGGACAGGAAGGCCGCGCGCGCGAAGCGCGGCCCCAACTCGAAACGATGCAGGAGGCGGCAGGTGCGCTGGAGACAGCTTTTGCTTTGCGTCCCCTTTGCGATGGCAGGCCATTCGGCGGGGGCGGAAACCATCACCTTCGAGGCCGATGACAGTGTCGTTGTGGTCCGCGCCTACGAGCAGTTCGACTTCACGGTCATCGAATTCATCGGGGAAGCCGGGGCGATCTATCAGTGCGTCATCCTCGATTCGGCGGGCGAGCCGATCGCGACGGCCACGGCGATGTCGGACATGGGACAGATCATGGTGCAAGGCGTTGAAGCGTCCGAGGTCGCGGACGTCGCTTGCCGCGAGGTAATGTAGGCATGACAGGCTCCCCGTCCGCCATCGAACTCCGCGGCATCTCCAAGGCCTTCGGCGCGGTCCAAGCCAACAGGGACATCGACCTTGCCGTGGCGCCCGGCACGATCCACGGGATCATCGGCGAGAACGGGGCGGGCAAGTCCACGCTCATGTCGATCCTCTACGGCTTCTACAAGGCAGACGCGGGCGAGATCTTCATCCATGGCAGGAAGACCGAGATCCCCGACAGCCAGGCCGCTATCGGGGCCGGGATCGGCATGGTGTTCCAGCATTTCAAGCTGGTGCCCAACTTCACCGTGCTCGAGAACGTCATCCTCGGCGCGGAGGATGGCGGGCTGCTGAAACCCTCGCTCGCGAAGGCGCGGTCGGCGCTCAGGCAGCTCGCGGCGGACTACGAGCTCAACGTCGATCCCGACGCGGTGGTGGAAACGCTCTCGGTCGGCCACCAGCAGCGGGTCGAGATCCTGAAGGCGCTCTACCGCGAGGCCGACATCCTGATCCTCGACGAGCCGACGGGCGTTCTGACCCCGGCCGAGGCCGATCACCTTTTCCGCATCCTCGCCGGGCTGAAGCGCGAGGGGAAGACGATCATCCTCATCACCCACAAGCTGCGCGAGATCATGGAGATCACCGACACGGTGAGCGTGATGCGCCGCGGCGAGATGACCGCCACGGTCAGGACCGCCGAGACGAGCCCCGAGGCGCTCGCCGAGCTCATGGTCGGCCGCAAGGTGCTCCTGCGGGTGGAGAAGGCGCCGCCCGAGCCGGGCGAAATCGTGCTCGAGGTGGAAAAGCTGCGCGTGGTGGACGGAAAGGGCGTGGAGCGGCTCAAGGGCATCGACCTTGCCGTGCGCGCGGGCGAGATCGTGGGGATCGCGGGCGTGGCCGGCAACGGCCAGTCGGAGCTTCTCGAAGTGCTGGGCGGCACCATGGAGGCCACCGGCCGCGTCCGCGTGAACGGCGCGGAGATTGCGCTTTCCGGAGGCCGGGCCGACGGCCAGTCACGCCGCGCCCGCGGCATCAGCCACGTCCCCGAGGACCGCCAGCGCGCGGGGCTCATCATGGAGTTCACCGCCTGGGAGGACTGCGTCTTCGGCTATCACCGGGCGCCCGAATACAATCGCGGCCCCTTCATGGACAACGACGCGATCCGCCGCGACGCGGAAGGCAAGATCGAGCGCTTCGACATCCGCCCGGCCGACTGCCGGCTCAAGGCGCGCAGCTTCTCGGGCGGCAACCAGCAGAAGATCGTCCTCGCCCGGGAGATGGACAGGAACCCCGACCTGCTCCTCGTCGGGCAGCCCACACGGGGCGTGGACATCGGCGCGATCGAGTTCATCCACCAGGAGATCGTGCGCCTGCGCGACGCGGGCAAGGCGATCCTTCTCGTTTCGGTGGAACTCGACGAGATCTTCTCGCTCTCGGACCGGATCCTCGTGATGTTCGACGGCCGGATCATGGGCGAGCGCGATCCGCAGGCCACCGACGAGCGCGAGCTGGGCCTCCTGATGGCCGGGATCGAGGGCGAGCCCGACAAGCCGGACTGGCAGGCGGTGGACGAGCAGCTCGAGAAGGTCGAGGCCGCCGAGGAGGCCGCGCGCCATGGATAGGATGCCGGCCTGGGCCGACGCGGTTCTGGTCCCCCTCGTCTCGATCCTGCTCGCCGGCGCGCTTTCCGCGCTCGTGATCCTCGCCATCGGCGAGAGCCCCGTCGAGGCGTTCCGCCTGATGGTGGACGGCGCCCTGATGCGGAGCGCCGGATGGGGCTATACGCTCTACTACGCCACCAACTTCATCTTCACCGGGCTCGCCGTGGCGGTCGCCTTCCACGCGCGGCTCTTCAACATCGGCGGCGAGGGCCAGGCCATGCTGGGCGGGCTGGGCGTGGCGCTCGTCTGCCTCTCCATCCCCTGGCCGCACTGGACCGTCGCGCTCGCGGCGGCAAGCCTGGGCGCGGCGCTCTTCGGCGCGCTCTGGGCGGTCGTCCCGGCCTGGCTCCAGGCCACGCGGGGCAGCCACATCGTGATCACCACGATCATGTTCAACTTCATCGCCGCGGCGCTGCTGAACTACCTGCTGGTGAACGTGCTGAAGCCCGCGGGCTCGATGGACCCGGCCTCGGCGCGCTTCCCCGAGGCCGTCCACCTGCCGACCTTCCAGGAGATGTTCTCCACCGCCGAGGCGCCGCTTTTCCGCGGCGCGCCGGCCAACGTGACCTTCTTCCTGGCGGTGGCGGCCTGCCTCGCCGTCTGGCTGCTGATCTGGCGCACGCGCCTCGGCTACGAGATCCGCGCCCTCGGCTTCTCCGAGACCGGCGCGCGCTACGCCGGCATCCGGCCCGTGCGCGTGATCGTGGTGGCCATGCTCATCTCGGGCGCCCTTGCGGGCCTCATGGGCATCAACACGACCATGGGCGAGGCCGAGCGGCTGATCCTGAACTCGACCGAGGGGGCGGGCTTCATCGGGATCGCCGTGGCGCTGATGGGGCGCAACCATCCGCTGGGCGTTTTCCTGGCCGCGGTGCTCTTCGGTTTCCTCTA
>CAZPCU010000281.1:0-3485 GCA_964585075.1 uncultured Rhodobacterales bacterium | reverse complement strand
AGGAGCAGGAGGGCCTCGGTTTCGCCGGCCCCTACATCGAGGGGGTGATCCAGCTGCGCGAAGGCGGGCCGGACGGGCCGATCGTGGCGACCGGCTTTTGCGAGATGATCATGTTCACAGGGACCTACGACGACGGCACAGACCATTCGATGGGTCCGCCGATCTCTCGCGGCCTGCCCGAAGACGAGGACGGCCCCTGGAAGCCGGAGGTCTGATCACCTGATCCGGGCGTCCTTCGGGACGTCCGGTCTCTCCGGCGCCGCCACATCCCCAGCGCGCGACATGGGTCCGCTTGCCCCGGACGGGCCTGCGCGCCGGCGGCGCCGGATCAAACGGGACACGTGCATGACCCTCCGCTCCTCTACGGGCGACACCCGACCGGCCGCAGCATCGCCCGGTGCGGAGGCGAGGGGACGTCCTGCCCCGCATCGGAGGGACCGGCGGGAGAGGCCTCGTGCAGACCGCTTCGCCTCGGCCGCCGGTGGAAGGTGCCCTGGGCAACCTCAACTCTCGAGACGCAGGCGCGCTGCGACCGAGGGCGATTGATCGAAGGAGTCATCGATGAAAAACGGACTGGGAATTCTGGCAGCGTTGCTGATGTCGGCCACAGGCGCGAAGGCGCAGACACCTGTGACTTACGCCGAAGAAGGCCGGGCACTGTTCACCGTCGAGGTTCCGGATTTCTGGTCCGTCCGCACCGGCGGCAGCCGACAGATCGCACCGTCCGAGGACGCTGCGCCCCGTGCCGTCCCGCGGGTGCTGGCGTTGGAGCCGACCGTAGACGAGGGGGTGTGGATGGGCTTCATTTCGCCGTCCGCGGTGGGTGATCTGGGCGAGGCCAGGGGTTATCTTGGCCGGCTCAGCCAGTTTCTGGCGCTCGAGGCCGAGGTGGGCGAGCCCGTGACACGCCGGATCGGGGGGCGCCCGGCCGAGGTGTTTTCCGGACGCGGGCGCCGCGACGGCCGGCCCTTGCAATTCACCGTCGCGGCCATCGATCTGCCCGGCCGGCGCGTCGCCATCGCCGCGGCCGTCCTGGAAGCCGGCGTCGATCCGGCCTTCGCCGAGGTGCTGAACGGGGTGTTCGCCTCGTTCCGCGCCGCACCCTGATGAAAGGAGAGGTCCAGATGGTCGGAATGATGCGTCGCTCCACGATCTTCGCCGCGCTCACCGGTGCGGCTTTCGGGCTTGCCGCCTGCGACGGGGTGGGGGTGGGCGTCTATTATGGTTATGACGACTCCCTGTTCTGGAACGACTACTATTACCATCACGACAGACCGGATCGCCCGGTGCGTCCGGATCCGCCGGCGCAAGCCGTTCCGCCCATTGCGACCGTCCCTCGGCCGGTGCCCCCCATCGGCGTCGCGCCCCCCCGGCCGACGCCGCGTATCGCGACGCCTCCGATGGTCCGTCCGCCCATGGCGCGCCCGGCCGCGGCGCGCCCGGCCATGGCACGATAACGGCGCCCGGCGCGCCAGCGGGATCGACAGGGCTCGGAAGAACGGAAAGCGTGTGGCGAACACCGATATCACGGCTTTCCCCTCGGTGACGCGGCGCCTGCGACGCTGCCCGCCACGGCAGTGACCGCCACGGGCCGCCGGCCTGGCGAGGTCGCAGGCCGCCACGGTCATCGAGGACTGCCCGGGGACCCTGTCGAAGCCGCGGTGGACGGTTCGCGCCATGCCGCCCACCGTCTTGGCCCAGCCGAAAGGCTCCTCGATCCTCTTCCGGCTGCGCTGGGACGCGGCGTAGCCGGGGAGATGGGTGGTCCCGCCCGTCGATGGCCGAAGGGCGGGAGTGCCTCGCGCAATGTGCCGCGGCGAGGGGTATCGGGGTCCGTGGCCGAGAAGTGTTCGTCCGACAGCAGCGGCCTGACCTCCGGGTGACCTCCGCGTGGGCGCGGTCAACACGACCTCGAACGGGCTCGCCGCTCCGGGCGGGTCTTCGCAGGCGACCACGGCGCTTCTCACCACGACCACGGGCGGGGTCGCCCGTTCTACGTAGGCGCATGGGGTGCCTTGGACCTGATCCGCGATCCCGGCAGCGATGCTCAGTCCGGCGTGCTGCGCCCGCCGCCCCGGCGACGATAGGCGTCAGCATCGTGCGGCCCCGCAGCTCCGCGTCCTCACCGGGCTGGAGCTGGCGTGATGCTCTGCGGCGGCGTGGCTGGCGGCGGGCTCGAGCTGCGCCGCCTGGACGGAGGGCACGTCCGCGTGGCGGGCGCGTTTCCCTACGGAGCGGAGGCGGTGCTGGCGGAAGGGCCGACGCCGCCTTCGAGAAGCTTATTGCGAGACCGAACGGCGAACAGAACGTGGTGAACCTTGCTCAAAGGTTCGCCAAATCGTCCCGTAAGCCAATGAAAGGGAAGGAAAAATGAGAGCGGTTGGCGATCCCGGAAGGACTCGAACCCTCAGCCTGCCGATTAGAAGTCGGCTGCTCTATCCAGTTGAGCTACGGGACCGCTCGGGCCGTTTTTCGGCGATCGGGCGGGAATGCGCAAGCGCGTCAGTGCGTCCAGGAGCCGCGCCGGTCGGTGGCGAAATTCTCGCCATAGCCGCGCGGGCGGATGTTGGCGCGGCGCTTGTGCGGCTCGAACACGATCGCCTCGATCCCGTGCTCGCGCGCGTAGTCGAGCGCGGCTTCCTTCGTCGGGAAGCGCAGGCGGACCTGGGCCTGGGTGTCCGCGGAGGAGGTCCAGCCCATGAGCGGGTCGATCTCCCGCGGGCTCGCGGGGGCGAACTCCAGCACCCAGTGCTTCGTCTTGGCGGTGCCGGACGAGGTGGCGGAGCGGGCCGGCTTGTAGATGCGCGCGCGCATGGGAACCTCCGTGTCTGGCAAGGGTTATGGGGTATCCCGCCCGGCGCGGCAAGGGGCGCGGCGGCCTCAGGCGCAGGCAGACCTTGGCCATCCGGCCTTTCGCGGGGAGCGAGGGGTGGGTATGTGCGATCGGCCGAACGGCCAAGGAGCTGCTTGCCCGGAAATGATACGTCACGAATACCGCTTTTCGCAAACACAATCGGCGAGGCGAGGCGGAGGGACGCGGGGTTGAACCCGGCACGGGAAGCGCGATCTTGGAAGGCGAAGGAGACGCCCATGCCCTACGCCCATTCCGACAAGTCCGCGCCGGTCCTGCACGCTCCCGCGGCGGACGTGCGCGCGCGCCCGAAGCTCGAGGGCGGCAAGCGATTCGAGATGAAGACGGAGTTCGCCCCGGCGGGCGACCAGCCGACCGCGATCGCGGAACTCGGCGAGGGCGTGATGTCCGGCGAGCGCGACCAGGTCCTGCTCGGCGCTACCGGCACCGGCAAGACCTTCACCATGGCCAAGGTGATCGAGGAGACCCAGCGCCCGGCCATCATCCTCGCCCCGAACAAGACGCTCGCGGCCCAGCTCTACGGGGAGTTCAAGGGATTCTTCCCCGAAAACGCGGTGGAATACTTCGTCTCCTACTACGACTACTACCAGCCGGAGGCCTACGTCCCGCGCTC
>CAZPCU010000280.1:0-3501 GCA_964585075.1 uncultured Rhodobacterales bacterium | reverse complement strand
CGGCCAACGCGTCGAACACCGATCCCGACGGGCCGGGGCGCACCCATCACCGGGTGATCGCGGACCATCTGCGCTCCACCTCCTTCCTGATCGCGGACGGGGTGATGCCGTCGAACGACGGGCGCGGCTACGTGCTGCGCCGGATCATGCGCCGGGCGATGCGCCACGCCCATCTCCTGGGCGTGAAGGAGCCGCTGATGCACCGGCTGGTGCCCGCGCTCGTCGCCAAGATGGGCGCGGCCTATCCCGAGCTCGGCCGGGCGCAGGCGCTCATCGAGGAGACGCTGAAGCTCGAGGAGACGCGCTTCCAGCAGACGCTCGACCGCGGCCTCCGCCTGCTCGAGGAAGAGCTCGCCGGGCTGGCCGAGGGCGAGGCGCTCCCCGGCCGCACGGCGTTCAGGCTCTACGACACCTACGGCTTCCCGCTCGATCTCACCCAGGACGCGCTCCGCGAGGCGGGGCGCACGGTGGACGAGGAGGGCTTCGAGGCCGCCATGGCCGAGCAGAAGGCCAAGGCGCGCGCGGCCTGGTCCGGCTCGGGCGAGGCGAAGGACGCCGCCATCTGGTTCGATCTCGCCGAGACCCGCGGCGCCACCGATTTCCTCGGCTACGACACGGAGAGCGCCGAGGGCCAGGTGCTCGCGCTCGTGCAGGACGGGCGCGAGGTGGCGCAGGCCCATCCCGGCCAGGCGGTGCAGATCGTCCTGAACCAGACCCCGTTCTACGCCGAGGCCGGGGGGCAGGTGGGCGACACCGGCGTCATCGCCACCGACGCGGCCACGGCGCGCGTGACCGACACGAAGAAGGTGGCGGGGGTCTTCATCCATTTCGCCGAGGTCGAGGAGGGCGTGCTGGAGCCCGGGCAGCCCGCCCGGCTCGAGGTCGATCACGCCCGCCGCAGCGCGATCCGGGCCAACCACTCGGCCACCCATCTGTTGCACGAGGCGCTGCGCGAGGCGCTCGGGGATCACGTGGCGCAGCGCGGCTCGCTCAACGCGCCCGACCGGCTGCGGTTCGACTTTTCCCATGCCAGGCCGCTCACCGAGGAGGAGATCGCCCGCGTCGAGGACGAGGTGAACGCCTACATCCGGCAGAACGCCCCGGTGGAGACGCGCGTCATGACCCCGGACGACGCCCGGGCCATCGGCGCGCAGGCGCTCTTCGGCGAGAAATACGGCGACGAGGTGCGCGTGGTCTCGATGGGGGTGCAGCCCGGCTCCGGCAAGGGCACCGATGGGCGGACCTACTCCATCGAGCTTTGCGGCGGCACGCATGTGCGGCGCACGGGCGACATCGGGGAGTTCGTCCTGCTCGGCGACAGCGCGTCGAGCGCGGGCGTGCGCCGGGTCGAGGCGCTCACCGGCGAGGCCGCGCGTGCCCATGTCGCCCGGCTGCGCAAGCTCGTGGAGGACGCCGTGGCCGAGCTGCGCACCACGCCCGACCACCTGGTGGAGCGCATCCGCGCCGACCAGGCGAAGCTCAAGGAGCTGTCGAACGAGGTGACGCAACTCCGCCGGGACCTCGCCATGGCCGGCGGGGCCGGGCAGGGGGGTGGCGAGCCCGCGCCCAGGGACGTGCAGGGCGTGGCGTTCGTCTCGCAGGTGCTCTCGGGCGTCTCCGGCAAGGATCTCCCGCCGCTCATCGACGAGATGAAGGCGCGGCTCGGCTCGGGCGCGGTGCTGCTCATCGCCGACGCCGGTGGCAAGGCCGCCGTCGCCGCGGGCGTCACCGACGACCTGGCCGACCGGCTCTCGGCGGTGGAGATCGTGAAGGCGGCCGTCTCCGAGCTGGGCGGCAAGGGCGGCGGCGGCCGGCCCGACATGGCCCAGGGCGGCGGCAAGGATCCCGCGAACGCCGAGGCGGCGATCAAGGCCGCCGAAACCGTGATCGCGGGCGCGCCCGCGGAAGAAGTGGAGTGACCGCGATGCCCGCGCTCTGGATCGCCCATGTGACCGTCACCGACCCCGAGGCTTACGGGAAATACGCCGAGCTCGCCGGCCCCGCCATCGCCAGGCATGGCGGGCAGTTCATCGCCCGGGGCGGGCGCTACGTGCAGCTCGAGGGCAGGGAACGGCCGCGCAACGTCGTGGCGAAGTTCCCGTCCGTCGAGGCGGCCGAGGCATGCTACCACTCCCCCGAGTACCAGGAGGCGCTGAGCCACGCCCGCGGCGCCTCGGAGCGGGAGCTTCTCATCGTCGAGACCACCGAGTAGCGCGCCCGCCGGATCGGTGCGGCGCTCGGGCGAGATCGGGGTTGCGCAGCGCGGCGAGGACGGTCTGCGCGTCGCCGACAGCATCCTGATCGCGCCTTGAGACGGGCGCTCAGTAGGCGTCGAGGCCGAGCTGCGCCTCTCCGGAGATGAGCCGCGCGATGAAGCCGCAGCCGTTCTCCGGCCGCGCGAAATGGGTCCAAGCCCAGGCGGCGAAGGTGTCCGGCGCGGCGACGGCGATGAACTCGTTCAGCCGCTCTTCGGTGACGCGATCCAGCCCGCGCGCCGCGCCGGTGACGATGGCGCGATGGTCCGGCGCGAGGGCCTGCATCTGCATGGCGTAGGCGACGTATTCGTGCTCGGCGAGGCAGGGCGGCTCGGCGCAGGGCTGCTGGGCGAGCGCGGCATGGGCGAGTTCATGCACCACGAGGCTGTCGAAGAGCGCCGCGCCCGGGATCTCGCGCAGCACGCTGTCCGGCGCGAGGGCGGCGTCGAGCGCACCCGGCGTCACGAGGCGGAGCTCCAGCCGGTCGCAATCGTAGGAGCCGAGGCAGGAAACGTCGCCATGCGCGATCTCGGGCACGGTGAAGATGGTGAGCGGCACCCGGAACGGCAGCCCGCAGGCGGCCAGCTGCTCCGCGCCCGCCTCCGCCACGCGGCAGATGCGATCGCTCAGGGCGGCGTCCGGGCCCGCCACTGTGAAGGTGCCGCCCGGGCAGATGAGGGTGCCGCCCGCCAGCGGGGCAGGGGCGAGGAGGAACGCGATCGCGAGCGCGGAAAGGATCGGGCGCGGTCTCATGCGCGAGCCTAGGCCGCCCCGGCCTCGCGCGGCAAGCCTCAGGCCGATTTCGCGGCGCGCTTGCGCTCGTGCGGGTCGAGGTGGCGCTTGCGCAGGCGGATCGCGTTCGGCGTCACCTCCACGAGCTCGTCGTCGTCGATGTAGGCGATCGCTTCCTCGAGGCTCATCCGCGTGGCCGGCGTGAGGCGCACGTTCTCGTCCGAGCCCGCCGCGCGGACATTCGTGAGCTTCTTGCCCTTGAGCGGGTTCACCTCGAGATCGTTCTCGCGCGAATGCTCGCCGATGATCATGCCCTGGTAGACGCGCTCCTGCGGCCCGATGAAGAGCCGCCCGCGCTCCTCGAGGTTCCAGAGCGCGTAGGCCACCGCCTCGCCGTCCTCCATCGAGATGAGCACGCCCGCCCGGCGGCCGGGAATCGGGCCCTTGTGGGGCGTCCAGCCGTGGAAGACGCGGTTCATGACGCCGGTGCCGCGCGTGTCGGTCAGGAACTCGC
>CAZPCU010000279.1:0-3510 GCA_964585075.1 uncultured Rhodobacterales bacterium | reverse complement strand
CCGGCCGAGCACCAGCGGGCGCACGCCCAGGGGATCGCGGACACCGATGAGTTTCGTGCGCGTCATCGCCACCACCGAGAAGGCCCCCTCGACGCGGCGAAGCGCGTCCTCCATCCGCTCGGGGATGCCCTTCTGCAGCGAGCGGGCCATCAGGTGGATGATGCATTCGCTGTCCGAGGAGGACTGGAAGATCGAGCCCCGCTCGATCAGTTCGCGCCGCAGCGCCATCGCGTTGGTGATGTTGCCGTTATGGGCGATCGCCGCGCCGCCCATGGAGAACTCGCCGAAGAAGGGCTGCACGTCCCGCATCGCGGTCTGGCCCTTGGAGCCCGTGGTGGAGTAGCGCACATGCCCGATCGCAAGGCTGCCCGGCAAGGTCTCCATCAGGCTCGCCGAGGTGAAGTTGTCGCGGACATAGCCGAAGCGCCGGGCCGAGTTGAAGCCCGTGTCCGGGTGATAGGAGACGATGCCCCCTGCCTCCTGCCCGCGATGCTGGAGCGCGTGCAGGCCGAGGGCGACGAAGCTCGCCGCGTCCGTCACGCCGAGGACGCCGAAGACGCCGCACTCCTCGCGGAGCTTGTCGTCGTCGAACGGGTGCCGGGGCAGGGTGCGGGGGGATCTTTCGTTGGGGTGGGACAAGGAATCGAGGCTCCGAATCCGGGCACGCTCTGGCCCCTGCTTAAGCCATCGTGCGGCGAGTGTCACGAAACGATCACACTTCCCTGGCCGGGCTTCACCGAAGGTTAAGGCGACTGCGCGATGCCTCGGCAGAAGCGATGGCGGAGCGCGGCGCATGTTCGAAAGATTCCGGTCCCTGATCTCGCCCGAGCGGCTGGAGGAGCTTCTGGCGCTCGAGGCGATGATCGACCGCACCCAGGCGAAGATCGAGTTCCGCCCCGACGGAACGATCCTGCGCGCGAACGGCAACTTCCTCTCGGCGATGGGGTACGGCGAAGCCGAGGTGCGGGGCCGGCATCACCGCATCTTCTGCGACGCCGGCTACGCCGCGTCCGAGGACTACGCCCGCTTCTGGCGCCGACTCGCCGGCGGGGAGGCGTTCTCCGGCGAGTTCCCGCGCCGGGACAAGGCGGGCCGGCGCGTGTGGATCCTCGCCACCTACGCGCCCTGCCTGGACGAGGCAGGGGCGGTCCGGCGGATCATCAAGATCGCCTTCGACATCACGGGCAGGAAGCTCGCGATGGACGCCCTGTCGGAGGGGATCGGCGCCCTGGCGCAGGGCCGGCTCGACGCGCGCGTCCACCTGCCCGCGGGGAACGAGTTCGCCGCGCTTGCGGAGGGGTTCAATGCGGCCTGCGCGCGCCTCGCCGAGACGCTCGCCCGCGTCGCGGAGGTCTCCGAAGGTCTCGGCCGCCGCTCCGGAGATGCGCTTTCCGAGGCCCGTGCGGCCGCGGGGCGCGCCGGCGCGCAGGAAGAGATGGTGAGCCGGGCCGCTGGGGGCGCGGCAGAAATCGCGCAGGCGCTCGCCGCCGCGACGGAGGGCATCGGCACGGCGCGCGCCCGGGCGGAAGTGCTGGCGGAAAGCGCCCGCGGCGGCGGCGCCCGGGTGGACGAGGCGCGCCGCGCCGTGGACGCGCTCGACCGCCAGACGCAGGACATGGTCGAGGCCAACCGCCTCATCGACAGCGTCGCGTTCCAGACGAGCCTTCTGGCGCTGAACGCGGGCGTCGAGGCGGCGCGCGCCGGCGAGGCGGGCGCGGGGTTCTCCGTCGTCGCCGCCGAGATCCGCAATCTCGCCCAGAAATCTTCCGAGGCGTCCCGCCAGATCGCCGAGCTCATCGCGGCGAGCACGGAGCAGGCCTCGCGAACGGCCGCGCTGGTGGGGCAGGCCGACGATCGGATGGCCGAGCTCCTGGAAGAGGCCGGCGCCCTTGCCGAGTCGATGGGCACGGTCGCGGAGGCCGGCGCCGCGCAGCTTTCCACCGCCCGCGGGGTCGAGGAGACGATGCAGAGCCTCTCCGGCAGCGTGGCGGAGGATCGGCGGGACGCCGAACGCCGCGCCTCGGCGAGCGAAGCCGCTGCCGAGGAACTCGGGGCCGTGGCACGCGAGCTGCGCGAGCTGACGGGGCGGTTCCAGGGATAGCCCGCGCCCGGTGCGGGGTCAGGCGGGCGCGTCGCAGATGCCCACGAGCTGCTCGTACTGGGTGGTGACCCAGCCCAGCGCCTGCTCGGGGTCGCGGTTCTCGATCGCGTCTGTCATCTGGGAGAACACCCGCGCCGAGCGGCTGTCGTCGATCATCGCGATGTCCTGGGCCGTGATCACGGTCTCGTAGACGAAATAGGCGATGGCGACCAGGACGATGCCGCGCACCACCCCGAACAGGAAGCCGAGCCCCTGGTCGAGGCCGCCGAGCGCCGAGCGCTGCACGAGAGACGAAAAGACCGGCGTGAAGAGCGAAACGACCACCAGAACCACCGCGAAGACCGCGGCGAAGGCGGCGATGACGGAAAGCTCGCAGCTGTCCGCGATCATGTCGCCGAGAACGGGCACCTCCTTGACCAGCGGCTGGACCTGCGGCGCGAAGATGAAGGCGACCACGGCCGCGGCGATCCAGCCCGCGATCGCGAGCGACTCGCGGACGAACCCCCGCGCATAGGCCAGCAACGCCGAGAGAACGATGACGATCGCCACCGCCCCGTCGATGATCGTGAAGCCTTCCATGTCGCCTGCCCGTCCCTGCTCCTGGCGCGCCTCAGCCGGCGCCGAACACCTCGCCCACGAAGGCCGCGAGGCCCTCCATCTGCGTGAGCTTCAGCCCGCCCGCCGCGGCGGGCGCGCCGCCCGCGGGCGCGATGGCAGCGGTGAAACCAAGTTTCCGCGCTTCTTTCAACCTGTTTTCGGTCTGTCCCACCGGGCGGAGCGCGCCGGAGAGGCTGATTTCCCCGAAAACCACCGTGTCGGGCGGCAGCGCCGCGTCCTCCCGCGCCGAGAGAAGCGCCGCGGCGACCGCGAGATCGGCGGCCGGTTCGCCGATCTTCATGCCGCCGGCGACGTTTAGATAGACGTCGAGGCCGGCGAAGGGGATGCCGCACCGCGCCTCGAGCACGGCGAGGATCATGGCGAGGCGGCCGGCGTCCCATCCCACGACGGTCCGCCTCGGCTGGGCGTGCGGCGTGGGCGCGACCAGCGCCTGCAGTTCCACCAGCAGCGGGCGGGTGCCCTCGATCCCGGCGAAGACCGCCGAGCCCGGCGCCGGTTCGCCGCGCTCGGACAGGAAGAGCGCCGAGGGGTTCGCCACCTCGGCGAGCCCGCCGCCCGTCATCTCGAAGACGCCGATCTCGTCGGCCGGGCCGAACCGGTTCTTCACCGCGCGCAGGATGCGGAACTGGTGGCCGCGCTCGCCCTCGAAGTAGAGCACGGTATCGACCATGTGCTCGACGACGCGCGGGCCCGCGATCTGGCCGTCCTTGGTGACATGGCCCACCAGCACCACAGAAACGCCGTGGCGCTTGGCGAAGCTGGTCAGCTCATGCGAGGCGGCGCGCACCTGC
>CAZPCU010000278.1:0-3536 GCA_964585075.1 uncultured Rhodobacterales bacterium | reverse complement strand
GCGGCTTCAGGGCTACGTCCGCGCCGACCAGGTGCGCAACAGCCTGTCGATCACGGGGCCGGCCTCCGTCCGGCGGGAGGCGCTCCAGCTCGTCCAGCGCCTCGACCGCCCGCTCCCGCCCAAGAACGTGGACGCGCGCGACGTCTACGACACCGGGCTCATCAAGCTCGACCACGTGACGGCGCAGGTGGTGACGAACCTGCTGCCCGAGAACCTCGCGGCCTACGTGCGCGCGGACGCGGTCTCGAACACGGTCTCGATCAACGCGCCCCCCGCCGTCGCGCGCCAGATCCACGCGGACATCGCCAAGATCGACCAGCCGCGCCGGCACATCATGCTGGAGGCGCAGGTGGTGGTTCTCGACACCAGCGCCTTCCTCGATCTCGGGACCAGGTTCGAGCCGCCGGGCCTCACCGCCGGCGCGAACCGCACCGACGGCACCACCGACATCTCCGAGATCGCGCTCGGCTACACGAGCGGGCGCACCTTCACCAATGCCCTCGGCCTGACCCTCAACATGCTCTCCGAGAACAACCAGGCCGCCATCGTGGCAAGTCCCCAGGTCCTCGCGCAGGACGGCATCGAATCCATCATCCGCGTCACCACCTCGGAGTTCTTCCAGATCCTGACCGAGGACGAGAGCTTCATCCGCAGCGACCTCGAGGAGATCGAGACCGGGACGATCCTGCGCATCACCCCGCAGGTCGGCCGTGACAGCACGCTGACGCTCGACATGGAGCTCGAGGTTTCCGACGTGGTGGCCCGCGGCGAGCAGAACCTGCCCGTGGTCAACCGCCGCACCGTGCAGAACACGGTGCAGATCGAGAACGGCGGCACGGCAGCCGTGGCCGGGCTTTCCGATCTGCGCAGCCAGCAGGGCCGCGGCGGCATCCCCGGGCTGCGCGAGATTCCCTTCTTCGGCCGCAACGACACGATGCAGAGCCGCACGCGGCAGGTGGCGATCTTCGTCACCGCCACGCTGGTCGAGCCCGAGGACCGGCGCTTCCGCAACGGCAACCCGGGGCCGGTCCCGCTCGGCCAGGTGGACGAGGAGCTCTTCCGCTCCGAACTCGCGTCCGCCATGGAGCGGCTGGGATACAGGTGACGGAGGGCGCGCGCGTGAAAAAGACAGCACTCTTCCTGGCCGTGAGCCTTCTCGCCTCCTGCGCCGACGTCAACGTGGCGAACAACGTGGCGGGCGTCGTCCCGATCACCGGGGGGCAGACGGCGCAGGTCTCGGCGGACGACATCGTGATCGCCATGGGCCGCAGCGGCTTCACGCGCGAGGAGATCCTCGAGCACGGGCCGGCGATCCGCAACGCGCTGTCCACCCGGGGCGGCGCCGAGGTGCGCCGCGACGGGCGCGTGACGGCGGTCCTCTCGGTGATGGACGGCGCGCTCTACGTGGTCAGCCAGCGGGGAGGCACCTACGTGCACGAGCTTCAGCACTGAATTGCTTCCGCCCGTAGCGGGCGGCAACCCGGCATCCGGCTCCGCCGGACACGCGCCGCGTTTCACGGGAACGCAAGCAGCCCGAGAGGCGCATCGCCGCCAGTCGGACGAAACGCGACCGCGTGTCGAAGCCCCATGCCCGGCCGGCGCCCCGGCGGAAACCGCACCGTTGCCGCAAGCGCCCTTTCAGGCGGCCTGCGGTCGGCGCGCCCGCCGCCGCCGCCGCGGCGCCCTGGCCTTCGCACCGGCGCCGTTGCCGTTGCCGTTGCCGCGATTGCGGCGCATCGGCGCGCCGCCCCGGCCTCCGCCCGCTTCGTCCGTGTCGCCGAGCGGGCTGGTTCCGCTGCCGACAGGGATCTCGGTCTTCATGAGCTTCTGGATCTGGCGGAGGAGGTCGGCTTCCTCCGGCGCGCAGAGCGCGATGGCCTCGCCCTCGCGTCCCGCCCGCGCGGTGCGGCCGATGCGGTGCACGTAGTTGTCGGGCACCTCGGGCAGATCGTAGTTCACCACATAGGCCACGCCCGGCACGTCGATGCCGCGCGCGGCGACGTCGGTGGCCACGAGCGTCGTGATCTCGCCCGCGCGGAAGGCGCGGATGGCCCGGTCGCGCTGGCCCTGGCTCTTGTTGCCGTGGATCGAGGCGGCGTTGTAGCCGTCGGCCACGAGCCCCTTCATCAGCTTCTCGGCCCCGTGCTTGGTGCGCGCGAAGACGAGCGTCAGCGCGTCGAGGTCGCGCGAGAGGATCTCGCGCAGCCGCGCCGGTTTCTCGGCCTTGGGCAGGAAGTGCACGGATTGGGCGATCTTGTCGGCGGCCTTGCCCGGCGGCGCCACCTGCACGCGGCGGGGATCGGTCAGGTAGGCGCGCGACAGCTCCTCCATCTGCTTCGGCATGGTGGCCGAGAAGAGCATCGTCTGGCGCGGCGTGCCGAGGCGGGGCGCGATCCTGCGAAGCGCGTGGATGAAGCCGAGATCCAGCATCTGGTCGGCCTCGTCCAGCACGAGATGGCGCACCTGGCCGAGATCCACCGCCCGGCGCTCCATCAGGTCGATGAGCCGCCCCGGCGTCGCCACCAGAATGTCGGTCCCGCGGGAGAGCAGGTTGATCTGCCTGCCGATGGACTGGCCGCCCACGACGGTGGCGACCCGGAGCCGGGTTCCGTCCGTCAGCAGGCGCAGGCTTTCGGCGATCTGGTTCGCGAGCTCCCGCGTGGGCGCGAGGATCAGCGCCTTCGCCGTCCCGGGGTGCGGCTTGCCGGGAACCCCCAGCAGGTGGTGGACGAGCGGCAGGCCGAAGGCGAGCGTCTTGCCCGTGCCCGTCTGGGCGAGGCCGAGGATGTCGTGCCCCTCCATCGCCAGCGGGATCGCCTGGGTCTGGATCGGGGTCGGCTGCGTGAATCCCGCGCGCTTCAGCGCGGTGTCGAGCTCCGGCCCGAGGCCGAGCATGTCGAAATCGAACAAATCTTATCCTTTGCGAGCCGCGGTCGGACTGCGTGCCGGCGCGGCCTTTGATGGGCCGCGCGAGCGCGGCCGGTGAGGGTTCGCGGAGCCTTCGGACGGGCGGGCCTTTCCCGCGCTGTCCAGGCGTCGCGTCAGGAACCCTGCGTGATCGGGAAACTGAAGACTTTGCGCGCTGATGGCCCCGGTCGGGGCGCGGCATGCTCACGCGGCAGCGCAGCGCTCTCGTTCAAATGACCCCGTTCGAGGCAATTGTCAAGCTGCCATACGCCGGGCCGGCCTGTTCTGTCGACGGCGCCGCAGAGCCTCCGGACCTGGCAGCTCGCATGCCTTTCGGAAGGCCCCGCCCTTGCCCCGGGCGCGGCGCGCGCTTAGTCAGGGCGAGGACTTGCCCCAGGAGAGCACCGCGATGCCCGAGGATCTGATCAACAGCTTCATGACCGGCCCCGACGAGAAGGGCCGCTTCGGGAACTACGGCGGCCGCTTCGTCTCGGAGACGCTGATGCCGCTCATCCTCGATCTCGAGGCGGAATACGAGCGCGCCAAGACGGATGACGATTTCTGGTCCGAGATGGACCATCTCTGGACCCACTACGTGGGCCGCCCCTCGCCGCTCTACTTCGCCGAAC
>CAZPCU010000277.1:0-3540 GCA_964585075.1 uncultured Rhodobacterales bacterium | reverse complement strand
GAGCGCCAGGGCGCGGCGCGGGCAGGCTCAGGCCTCGTAGTAGGCCCGCCCGTAGCCTGCATAGGCGCCGTGCAGTTCCGCGCGCCCGTGCCGCCGCATGCCCGCGGGATCGACGCGGCTGAGCACGAGCCCGCGCGGCGGGGCCTGCACGAGGTCGAGCAGCCGCAGCCCCTCGGCCAGCTGCGTGCGCGTGGTCCGTTCCCAGCGCACGACGTAGAGCACGGCGTCGGCCAGCGGCGCGACCATCCGCGCATCGGGCACGACGAGCACCGGCGGCGTGTCGATCACGACGTGATCGTAGCGCTGCCGCGCCGTCTCGATGAGCCGGGCGAAGCCGGGCGCGGCCAGAAGATCCGCCGCGTCGCCCGCCCAGGGGCCGGCCGGGAGCACGTCCGCGCCGAGCGCCGGGCTCGGGCGCACGGCCTCTTCCAGCCCCGCGCGCCCCGCCGCCACCGAGGACAGCCCCGCGCCGGCCGCGCCGCCCAGATACTGTCCGAACACGCGGCGCCGGAGATCACCCTCCACCAGCAGCACCCGGCGGCCGAGCCGCGCCAGGTCATGCGCGAGCGCCACCGCCACGGTGCTCTTGCCTTCGCCCGGCACCGAGGAGAGGAAGGCCACCACCCTCGCCGCGCGGGCCGGATCCTGCAGGAGCAGCGAGGCGCGCAGGCTGCGCACCGCCTCGGCGCCCGGCGAGGCGGTGCGGCCCTCCAGGTAGGGCAGAAGCCGCGCCCGGCGGCGGACCGGCAGGCGCGGGATCTCACCGAGCACCGGCACGCCCGCCGCGCACTCGAGTTCGTCCGCCGTGACGAAACCCTTTCGCGCGGCGTCCCGGGCAAGCACGATACCGCCGCCCGCGAGCAGGCCGAGCAATGCGGCGACGGCGAGGACGAGGACCGGGCGCGGCGCGACCTGCTCCGCCCCCTCCGCGCGGGAAAGGATGCGGCTGTCCGGCCGCTGGAGGCCGGCTTGCAGCGTCGTTTCCTTGAGCCGTGCGAGGAAACTCTCGTAGAGCGCGCGGGTCGTCTCCAGGTCACGGGCCATCTGCTCGGTGCGCACCCGGCTATCCGCCTGTCCGGCGGCGCGGTCGCCGAGCCGCGCCTCGGCCTCCGCGAACCGCGCGGCGGCGGCACGCGCCCGCGCCGCCTCCGTCTCCGCCGCGGCGGCGAGGCGCTCGGCCCGGGCGCGGATCGTCTCCTCCGGCGCGCCGTCCGCAAGCATCCGGCCGAGCTCCCCGTCCTCCGGCAGCGCGCCGCCCGACGCCACGGCGCGGAGGCGCGCGGCCCGCGCCGCCGCCTCGGCGGCCGCCGCTTCCGCCTCGGCGCGGTTCCGGCCGTGTTCGGCCAGCTGGAAGTTGAGCGCCTCGAGCGCGGCGGGCCCGCCGGCCAGGTCGCGCTCGGCCGCGCGGCGCTTCAGCGCGGCCTCCTGGGCGCGCAGCTCCGCGTCGAGCTCTCGCACGCGCATCGACAGCCAGCCCGCCGCCTCGTCCGTGGCGCGCTGCTTCTCCTCCACCTGGCGCGCGAGGTGCAGCTCGGCGAGCGTGTTGACCAGCGCCTCCGACGTCTCCGGCTCCGAGCTGGTCGCGGCGATGGTGAAGACGTAGCTCCGCGGCTGGCCCGTGACGGTCAGCGCGTCGCCGACCGCCTCGATCACGCGGCGGCGGATCTCGGCCTCGGTCGGCCGGTCCCCGGGGATCCCGAGCCCGGCGCGCAGCCGCGCGAGCGTGTCTTCCGGCCACCATGCGGGCGCTTCGCGCAGCGCGGCGTTGAACTCCGGATCCTCGTCGAGCGACAGGTCATCGACGAGCTCGCCCAGAAGCGCCGGAGCGCGGAGCGCCTCCAGCTCGGTGTTTATGGCCGCGGCGCCGGCGGGAAGCCCGCCAACCACCTGCTCCAGATCGACGACCCGCGCGCCCTGGACGTCGAGCGCGAGCGCGGCCTCGGCGCGGTAGCGCGGCTCGGCGAGCTGCAGGAGATAGGCGGCGCCGAGCCCCAGCGCGACGACAAGCGCGCCGGCGATCCTCCGGCGTCCGCGCCAGAGCACGGCCAGGCGCTCTGGCAGGTCCGGCGGCTCCGGCTCGGCGGGCGGTGCGGCCAGCGTGATCCTGCGCTGGGGCGGCCGGACGAACTGGAGTTCCTGCATCGCGCCCCTCACATGCCGCGCGCGGCGAGGACCACGACGATCGTGCGCCAGAGGATCCAGGCGTCCAGCCGCCAGTTCCGGTTGGCGATGTAGTGAAGATCGGCCGCCACCTTGCGGCGCAGCTCCGCGGGCGTTTCGGCGTAGCCGTGGACCACCTGCGCGAACCCGCTGATGCCCGGACGCACGGCGTGGCGCGCGCGGTAGCCCGGAACGGTGGCGAGATGGACGCGCGCGTGCTCCAGAAGATCGGGGCGCGGGCCGATCAGGCTCATCTCGCCCCGGAGCACGTTCAGGAGTTGCGGCAGCTCGTCGAGGCGGGTGCGCCGGAGGATGGCGCCGAGAGGCGTGATCCGCTTCCGCTCGAGCGGGGCGTGGACGGATCGGCTCGGCAACCGGCCGCCGCGCATCGTGCGGAACTTGAAGGCCCGGAAGGGCGTGCATCCCTGCCCCATCCGCGCCTGGGCGATCAGCAGCGGGCCGGGATTGAGAATGGGGTTGAGCAGGACGAGCGCCAGGGCGGCGAGCGCAAGCGCGGGCAGGAGCGCGACGGCGAGCGCGATGTCGAAGAGCCGCTTCGCGCGGGGCGGGCCCTGCGCCGCGCCCCGGGATCGCGCGCCGCTCCGTTCCCACCCTTGCCGTTCTCTCGCGCCGAACGCGTCGGCCGGAAAGTCGTGCGTCTGAACCATTTGGCCGTCCCGCCTATGGTGCCCTCGCCACGGCGGATTAAGGCGCGGTTAACCCTAACAAAGCGTTAACGGCGGCCGGCGCGCGAGACGGCCGTTCCGTCCGGCGGCGGCGCGGACTACTCTCCTGTCGATTCCCGCAACCCGCCGGCGCGTCCGGCCCAAGCCAAGGCGCGGTTCCGCCCATGCCCTACGTCACCCTCATCCTCGCGGTTCTCGCCGAAACCATCGGCACGACGGCGCTTCAGGCCAGCCAGCAGTTCACCCGCGCGCTGCCGTCGCTGATCGTGGTGGTCGCCTACGCGACCTCCTTCTTCCTGCTCGCGCAGGCGCTGCGGTTCTTCCCCGTGGGCATCGCCTACGCGATGTGGTCGGGGCTCGGGATCGTCTTCATCGCGCTCATCGGGTTCCTGGTCTTCGGCCAGCGGCTCGACTGGCCCGCGGTCGCCGGGATCGTGCTCATCCTCGCCGGGATCCTCGTGATCAATCTCTTTTCGGGCACGGCGCCCCACTAGGGGGCTGGCCTTTCCGGGGCCGCGCCCCTATCAGGCGCCGGAGAACAACTTCCGGGCCTCCCCGACATGGACATTCGCAACATCGCGATCATCGCGCATGTGGATCACGGCAAGACGACGCTGGTGGACGCGCTCCTGCGCCAGTCCGGCGCGTTCCGCGAGAACCAGGCCAGGATGCGCAAGGTGTGCTGATCACAGAC
>CAZPCU010000276.1:0-3545 GCA_964585075.1 uncultured Rhodobacterales bacterium | reverse complement strand
GGCCATCTCCGACCCGGCGGAGAAGTCGCCCGACCAGACCATGTAGAGATAGGCCGTGTGCAGCGCGATCACGGCGAAGGAGAAGACATCCTCCCAGAAGAAGGCGGGTGCGAAAAGATACTGGCCGAAAACGACTTTTTCCCAGATCGCGCCGGTGACCATGATCGTGTAGAGCACCCCCGTCTTGATCACGATCGACCAGGTCGCCGCCGCGTAGCCCTCGCCCGTGAGCAGGAAGCGCACGACGAGCGCGAGAGAGACGAGGAACACGAGGAACTGGAGCGGGGCGAGAACGCCCTGAACGGGCGTCCAGATCGTGGAGTCGCGCCGCGCGCGCTGCTCGGGGGTGTAGAGCAGGGGCGGGCCGGATCTCGGCTGCGTCTGCGTCTGCGGCGCCATCAGTCCTCCCCAAGGTTCTGCGGTGCTGGGTCGGATGCTACGGGTGCCGGCGGGAAAGTGTCAATCCATATTTACACTTTGCAAGCTCCGAAACTGTCAGCTTTGTGCGACTCATGCGCCATCAGGCAGCCGAGTCGGCCGGGTTAATGGTTTTCAATCGAAAGCATATGGAAATAGGGAAAAAATTTCTGCGGCGAAATCAGCCGGGTAGAGATCCGCACGGAACGCGCGTGTCACATTTATTTGACAGGCTGCCGCGGCGAGACTCACGCTTCGGATAAGGATCGGCTTGTCGGGCACCCCGCAGGAGGTCCTGGGCGTCCGTCGAGGGAGGAGAGAATGCACCCCGTTTCCAGAAAAACCGAGGACGCGCATTCAGAAGCTGCAGAGTCCGACACCGGCATACAGACGCTCGCGGAATCGGCGCTGCGCCTGCTCGCCGAGTCCCGCCAGGAGCCGACGCCCGATTCCCTCGACGGATGGGTCGATCGGTTCTGCGACTCGCTTCTCGCCGAGGTCGAGACATGCCACCAGCGGGTCATCGCGTCTCTGGTGGCCAACGGCTACGGGGCCGAGACGATCCATGACGAGATCGTTCCCCGCGCCGCGGCGCGCCTGGGCGAGCGCTGGCTCCATGACGAGGCGAGCTTCGTGGACGTGACCACCGCGACGGCGCGGCTGCAGCGCCTTCTCCGGGACCGGCGCGCCGCGGGGCGGGACGCTGCGGGCACCGGGCTCGAACCCGGGACGCTGTCGATCATGGTCGTGGTGCCCGAGTTCGAGAACCACGCCCTTGGCGCATTCGTGGCGGCGGACCAGTTCCGCCGGCTGGGGCACCGCGTCCACATGGCGATCGGCCACCACCCGGCGGAGCTCGCCCAGCAGATCGACGAGGGCGGTTTCGACATGATCGGCGTGACCTGCGCCTCCGAGCGCGCCGTCGATCCGCTGGGCGAGCTGCTGGGCCACCTTCGCAAGAACTGCGCGTCGCTTCCCCCCGTCGTCGTGGGCGGGCAGGCGGTGGGCCACGTGCCCGATCTTCTGGCACGCTGCGGCGCCGACCATGCTGCGACAAAGACACGCGAGGCGATCGAGGTCTGCGGCCTTGCATCGCATGCGGAACCACTATCTATAGGGTGACTGCCGTGAGCGGGGGGTTCATGGCGCAACGATAGGGAAGACGCCGTGACCAAGCAGGGACGGATGCATGACAGAGTGCGCGTTGGCGTGCTCCCGGCGCCGTCCCGGATCGAGCGGATCATCGAGCAGTTCGCCGATATCGCCATCGCGCTCGACCGGAACGGCACCGTCAAGGGTATCTCCGTCAGTCCGGACAGCCCCTATCTCGGGTGCCTCGATCACTGGGTCGGGCGCGATTTCCGCGACTTCCTGTCCGACGACAGCCGCTCCAAGTTCGAGGACCGGATGGCCACGGTTCTCTCGGACCCCGAAGCCGTCGTGCGGCCGATGGAGCTCAACCACGTCGATAACGCCAACTGGGAATTCCCGATCCGCTACACGCTCCACGACGCGGGCGACGACAACGGGATCCTGCTGCTCGGGCGCGACATGCAGCCCTTCGCGGACCTCCAGCAGCGCCTCGTGCGCGAGCAGATGGCCCGCGAGCGCGACCTCGAACGCTTCCGCGGCGTCGAGACGCGCTATCGCGTCGTCTTCGACGCCGCCGCGACGCCGATGATCACGGTGGATCCCGAATCCGGCCGCGCGATCGACATGAACCGTGCGGCGATGGATCTTCTCGGCGTGAAGACCGACAACCTGAGCGCCAGCGCCTTCGCCCAGTGCTTCGAGGGCCGGCGCAAGGGCGAGTTCGGCGATGCGCTGAAGACGGCCGCCACGGCCGACGCCGCCGCGGGCATCGCCGCCGTCGTTCGCCGGAACGCGCGGGAGGTGCGGCTCCTGCCGGAGTTCTTCCGCGCCTCCGGCGAGGTTTCCATGCTGGTTCGGATCGAGACGCTTTCCGACGAGGAAGGAACCGGCCGGGAGCTCGCGCGCAGCCTCGCCCGGCTCTACGAATTCACGCCCGACGCCGTGGTGCTGACCGATGCGAAGGGCGTCATTCGCGACGCCAACGAGGGGTTCCTCCGGATCACCGACGCGGCGCAGCTGCGCGACGTGGAAGGGCGCTCCGTGGCCGATTTCCTGGGCCGTGGCGCGGTGGACCTGAAGCTCATCCTCGAGGCGCTCGAGAAGTCCGGCAAGGTCAAGGGCTATGCCGCCCAGGTCGAAAGCGTCGTCGGCATGCACGCGACAGTGGACATTTCCGCTGCAAGGCTGCGCGGGCGCACGGATCGCGGCATCGGCTTCATCATCAGAGACGTCACGACGTCGCAGGCGCGCAGCGTGGCCGAGGCCGGCGCCGCCGTCAGCGACGAAGCCATGCAGAACGTCATGGACCTCGTCGGCACCGCGTCGCTCAAGGAACTCGTCGGCGCGACGACGGATGTGGTCGAAAAGCTCTGCATCGAGACGGCCGTGCGGCTGACCGACAACAACCGCGTCGCCGCCGCCGAGATGCTCGGCCTCTCGCGGCAGAGCCTCTACGTCAAGCTTCGCAAATACGGCCTTATCGACAGCGGCAACGAACCCGACGAATAGGCCGAAAAGGGCCAGAAAACCCTTTCGCGACTCTCGATTGTATAGTTTACTTGACACATGAGTGTCTTGGAAGCCTTACAGTCCGAGCGTCGCCTGCCCGAGCCCCGGGCGGTGCTGACCCTGCTGAAACCGATCACCTGGTTCCCGCCGATGTGGGCCTATCTCTGCGGCCTCGTCTCGGTCGGGGCGAACCCGCTCGACAGCCTGGGCCTCGTGCTCCTCGGCGTGGTCCTGGCCGGCCCGCTGGTCTGCGGGATGAGCCAGGCCGCGAACGACTGGTGCGACCGCGAGGTGGACGCCATCAACGAACCCGGCCGGCCGATCCCGTCGGGGCGCATCCCGGGGCGCTGGGGGCTCTGGATCGCGCTGGCCACGTCGGGGCTCGCCCTCGTCGTCGGCTGGCAACTCGGCCCCTGGGGCTTCGGGGCGACGATCCTCGGCGTGCTCGCCGCCTGGGCCTATTCGGCCGAGCCGGTGCGGCTCAAGCGTTCCGGCATCGCCGGGCCCGGCCTCGTGGGCCTGTCCTA
>CAZPCU010000275.1:0-3551 GCA_964585075.1 uncultured Rhodobacterales bacterium | reverse complement strand
GCTCATCACGCGCGCGGTGTCGGCGATGGTCTCGCCATGGCCGAGCTGCATGTCCGCCCCCGAGAGGACCATGCTCTCGCCGCCCATCTGCCGCACGCCGACGGCGAAGGAAACGCGCGTGCGCGTGGACGGCTTGTCGAAGATGAGCGCGACCATGCGCCCGGCGAGCGGCTGCTCGTCGTCGGGCGCGCCCCTCGGCCGGTCCCGGCGGGCGGTCTTCATCCGGCGCGCCTCGTCGATCATGCGGCGGAGCGCGGAAGGGTCGGTGGTGTGGATGTCGAGGAAATGGTTCATGGCTCGAGGCTCGTGTCAGGAGGGAGCGGTGCGTCGCGGCCCCGGGCCGCGCAGACGCGCCGCGCGCATTTCTGGCGAAGGGAAACCAAGGCGTCAGGCGGCCTCCGCCGCGGCGCGCGCGGCCTCGGCCGCACGGTCGAGGCGGCGGAGCGCCTCCTGCGCCTCCTCCGGGCCGAGGTTCAGCGGCGGCAGCAGGCGCACCACGTTGTCGGCGGCCGGAACGGTGATGAGCGCGGCGTCGTAGCCCGCGCGCACCACGTCGGCGGCGGGCAGGCGGCACTTGAGTCCGAGCATGAGCCCCTGCCCGCGCACCTCCTCGAAGACGTCCGGCTGCGCGGCGACGAGCCCTTCGAGCCCCTGGCGAAGCGCGCCGGCCGTGGCCCGGACGCCGGCCAGGAAGGCGGGGTCGGCCACGATCTCCATCACGCAGAGCCCCACAGCGCAGGCGAGCGGGTTGCCGCCATAGGTGGAGCCGTGGGTGCCCGCCGTCATGGCCCCGGCGGCATTCTCGGTCGCCAGCACGGCGCCGAGGGGGAAGCCGCCGCCGATGCCCTTGGCCACCATCATGATGTCCGGCGCGACGCCGGCCCATTCATGGGCGAAGAGCTTGCCGGTGCGGCCCATGCCGCATTGCACCTCGTCGAGGACAAGAAGCGCGCCGGTTTCGTCGCAGAGTTCCCGCAGACCGCGGAGGCAGACGTCCGGCAGCGGGCGGATGCCGCCTTCGCCCTGGATGGGCTCGATCAGGATCGCGGCGGTCTTGTCGGTCACCGCGGCGCGCAGCGCGTCGTGATCGCCCCAGGGCAGCTGGGTGAACCCCGGCAGGAGGGGGCCGAACCCCTTCGTCATCTTCCCGGACCCGGCCGCGGCGATCGCCGCCGAGGACCGCCCGTGGAAGGCGCCCTCGAAGGCGATGATCTCGCTGCGCTCTGGCGCGCCGCGATCGTGCCAGTACTTCCGCACCATCTTGACGGCGAGTTCGCAGGACTCGGTGCCCGAGTTTGTGAAGAACACCGTGTCGGCGAAGGTCTCCGCGACCAGCCGGTCGGCGAGCGCCTCCTGCTCGGGGATGCGGTAGAGGTTCGAGACGTGCCAGAGCTTGGCGGCCTGCGCCGTGAGCGCCTCGACGAGCGCGGGATGGGCGTGGCCGAGCGCGTTCACCGCGATCCCCGCGCCCATGTCGAGGAAGCGGCGGCCGTCGGCCTCGGTCAACCAGGCGCCCTCGCCCTTCACGAAGGTCAGCGGCGCGCGGGCGTAGGTGGGCAGAACGGACGGGATCATGGGCATGGTCCTTCGGGCTCGAAGCCCCTTGAGTGCCGCAGCGGCAGGGGCAAGTCAATCTGCAGGGGAAGAGGGAGAGAGGCGCGCGTCGGGCGCCCGGCGCGTCAGGCGCGGCGGGGGCGTCGTCGGGTGCGGAAGGTGGCGGCGGAGCGGCTCATGCATGCGGTCCTAGCCCGGATGTGCCGGAACGGGAAGAGGCAAAAAGGCACTCAGGCGAACGGGTCCTCGGGGTAGCGCACCCCGGCGAGGTAGAGGCCCTGGGGCGGACAGACGGGCCCGCAGGCCGCCCGGTCACGGGCGTCGAGCGCGGCCTTCACGTCACCCGGCGCCCAGGCCCCCGCGCCCACGCGCTCGAGCGTTCCCACGATGGAGCGCACCTGGTTGTGCAGGAAGCTGCGCGCCCGGAGATGGAAGCGCAGCTCGGGGCCGGACGGGCCCTCCACCCGCTCCACCGACAGCGCGTCGAGCGTCTTCACAGGGCTTTTCGCCTGGCAGATGGAACTGCGGAAGGTGGTGAAGTCGTGCCGGCCCAGGAGATGCGCGGCGCCCGTCCGGACCGCCTCGAGGTCGAGGTCCCGAGGCACCTGCCAGACGAGGCCGGCGTCGATGGTGGCTGGCGCGCGCCGCATGAGAAGCCGGAAGAGATAACGCCGCTCGACGGCCGAGAAGCGCGCGTGCCAGTCCTCCGCCACGCGCGCCGCGGCGAGGATCGCCACGGGGCTGGGCTTCAGGTGGTGATTGAGCGCCTCGGAGAGGCGGAAGGGATCCCAGTCCTTCGCCAGATCGCAATGGGCCACCTGGCCGAGCGCGTGCACGCCGGCGTCCGTGCGCCCTGCCGCCGCGATGGTGTGGGGGCCGGGTTCCAGGCGCGAGAGCGCCTCCTCCACCGCAGCCTGGACCGAGGGCTGGTCGGCCTGGCGCTGCCAGCCCGCGAAGGGGCCGCCGTGGTACTCGATGCGAAGCGCGTATCGGGGCATGGCCCCGCCCCATAGGCAAGGACGCGCGCGCCGACAATCCCCGGGCGGGATGCGAAACCCCGCGCCGGGTCGCCGGCGCGGGGTTTCTGGCAGAGCTTGGCGGCAGGCGCCGCCCGGTCAGGTGGGCTCGGGCTCGAGCTCCGGCCCCGGCTCCTCGGGCGGGCGCTTGCGCGGCTTGGTCTTCGGGATCGCCGTGACGCTGGGCGCCTTGGGCTTGCCGGAGCTGTCGTCCTCGTCCTCGCCGAGACTGGGCGGCTCGCCCTTGATGACGCGCTTGATCTCCTCGCCGGTGAGCGTCTCGTATTCGAGAAGGCCCTCGGCGAGGCGCTCCCACTCCTCCTTGCGCTCCATCAGGATCGAATAGGCGCGCTCGTAGGCATCGGAGATGAAGCGCTTCACCTCGGATTCGATCAGCTCCTTGGTGTGGGCCGACACGGAGAAGCCCGCGGCGTTGCCCTGGTAGCCTTCATGCGCCTCGGCGTAGTCGATGTTGCCCACCTTGTCGGACATGCCCCAGCGCATGACCATGGCGCGCGCGAGCGCGGAGGCCTGCTGGATGTCGCCGGCGGGGCCGTTGGAGACCATGCCCTCGCCGTAGCGGATGATCTCGGCGGCCTTGCCGGCCATGGTCATGGCGAGCTTCTCCTCGCACTCGGACTTGTGCCAGTTCAGCCGGTCGATCTCGGGCAGCGAGACCACCATGCCGAGCGCACCCCCGCGCGGGATGATCGTGGCCTTGTAGACCGGATCGCACTGCGGCAGCGTGAGGCCCACGATGGCGTGGCCGGCCTCGTGATAGGCGGTCTTTTCCTTCTGCTCGGGCGTCAGGACCATGGAGCGCCGCTCGGCACCCATCATCACCTTGTCCTTCGCGTTCTCGAAGTCCTCCATGGTCACGAAGCGCCGTCCGACGCGCGCGGCCATCAGGGCCGCCTCGTTGACGAGGTTGGCGAGGTCCGCGCCCGAGAACCCGGGCGTGCCGCGCGCGATGATCCGCAG